>JALTCQ010000032.1:0-2250 GCA_027074515.1 Microcaldota archaeon
GCCGAAAGAATCGGTTATGAAAAGAAAGGGAACCGCAGCAGTTGCTAGAATTCTAGCAGCCGGCCCCATGGCAAACATGGTGGTATTCGCAATCTTCGCAATCCTCCTGGTGGCGGTAACGCCCTTGGGCAACTACGCCGCACAGGTAGAGTGCGCTGCATCCCATGGTGTAAAAATTCTCCACGTTCCCAAGTCCCTGCACGTGGGGGACCGAATAATACCATCAGGCGCGTACGGGGAGATCAACGCGGGCACGATTGTGGTGGAGGTCAATGGGCAGCCAATACGATGCGCGAAGGACTTCTTCAAGGCACTTGCCCCACTAAAGGAGAAGGAATATAACGGCCCAATCACGATAACGATCCTCCAAAACGACTCCAAAAAAAACGTGACAATCACCATGCACGACGGGTTCATCGGGATCGAAGGCGTTGAAAACCATCACGTGAAAGCATTGCCCTTGTGGTACTCGCTTGTTGTTTTCCTCATATCGCTAATATACTGGACCGCGCTCCTGAACTTCATGATAGGACTCGTAAACATGCTGCCCGTGCCCCCATTGGACGGTGGGCAGCTATTCAAGATGCTTGGAGAAAAAGAGGGTCTCTCAATACTATACAACGCGTTACTATGGGCAACCTTGCTAATTTTTGCCATAAACACGCTACCGTGGTTCATAAAATAAGAAAAAGAGATCAGCGGAGGTAATCCAAGCCAGGGATTTCCTCCTCCATGCCCACGTGGTCACGGGCGGCGCTGCTGTTCCCCACGGGGCCCTTTATGAAGTTAGAGGAAACGCCCGTGAAGATGGCAATAACACGGACACGGTCCTGGAAGCTGGGGTCGATGCGCGCACCCCAGACAACGGTGGCCTTGGGATCAACGCGCTCGGTGAGCAATTCTCCGATGTCCGCTGCCTCGCCGAGGGTGAGGTCGGAGCCGCCCGTGATGTGGATCAAGACGCCAGTAGCACCCGTGACGTCCACGTCGAGCAGTGCGTTCTTCAAGGTGTCCTCAACGACGTCGTGAACCTTGTTCACGCCGCGACCCTCTCCGACGGAAATAACGGACAGGCCACCACCGGTCATGATGGCACGGATGTCTGCGAAGTCGATGTTCTTGAAGGACGACGGCTGCGTAATGGTCTCAGCAAGGCCCTGGATGGTCTTAGAGATGACCTCATCAGCCACCTTCAGAGCGTCGTTCAGCGGAAGGTTCGGAACGAGCTCAACGAGGCGGTTATTATCTATGACGATAACTGTGTTGGCGTGCTGAGCGAGGCGGACAAGACCATCATCCGCGTTGTTCATACGAGCACGCTCGAGGCGGAAGGGGTACGTAACCATGGCAACGACGATGGCCCCCTGCTCCTTGGCAATCTGCGCCACCACAGGGGCAGAACCAGTACCGGTACCGCCGCCAAGACCTGCAAGGACGAAGACAAGGTCCGCGCCTTCAAGCGCCGTCTCCAGTGCTTGGCGAGAAACCTCTGCAGCCTTCTGGCCCACTTCTGGGTTACCACCAGCACCAAGACCACGAGTAACGCTCCCACCGATAAGTATCTTCGTTATATCATCAGAAAGCATGGACAGGTGCTGCTTATCCGTGTTGATCGCAATCAGCTCAGCTCCCTTCACGCCCATCTGGGCAATACGGTTCACCATGTTGTTACCAGCGCCTCCACACCCCACAACAACAATCCTGGGCTGCGCGAACTCATCAGCCTTTGCGGCTGGCTGGGCATTTCTCCTGATGGCATCTTCAACCAAAGACCTCACATTAATCACCTCTCGAGGCTCCCTCATCGGGCTAACACTCGTGTAAATTTACGGTTTCGTAGTTTAAATAGGTTTCCCTTGCTAAGTGCGGCGATTAACGGTTATGTATAACGACAGGGAAATGAAAAATAGGAAAATGTTCCAAAAAATGCGTTATGTATAATAGTGCCAAGAATAGTGGAGAGACATGCTTATAACAGCCTGCTCCCATGTTATACTGCGGCGGCAGGCCGGGGGGTCAGCGGTCCCCTGCACCGGAAATCCGCTTATGCCGGGGCCATGCCCGGGGGGCGGCGGGGACACGCCAGTGTGCTGGCCCTGCCCGTGGGCCGTAGAAGGCCTGTCCCGCCGGGTGGATGCGTTGGGGTGAATCGGCCAGGCCCGGAAGGGAGCAACCGTAGCCCCGCGCGTCCACGCTGGCGGGGTCGCAGGCTGGAGGCTCACGGCAAGGGTGCAGGCACTGGCACCCCGT
>JALTCQ010000032.1:2260-10102 GCA_027074515.1 Microcaldota archaeon
GGGGCAAATGAGGTATTGGTGGACTCTATTGCTATTTGTTGCACTCATAATACCCCTGCTCCTAGTACCAGAAACTGCAAAGGAGCACTGTGCTACGGTATACGCCCTTGGATACGATGGAACAAAAGGTGTGCAGATTCCCATAACCGCCTGCGTTGGGCCAGGGACCGGAAAGGTATTCGTCTCCGCGGAGGGCGCCCTTTCAGAGAGCTTTCAAGAAGCGATTCACCAGGCGTTCACCGTGCTGTCTTCCAGGTACTCGGTGGCCAACAAAAACATATACATAACGATATCTGGGCCTGCCGCGCTCTTCGAAGGCGAGTCCGCAGGGGCAGCGCTATATGCCGCGATGTTCGCTGCACTCGCAGGATTAACGCCAAGGAATCTTGCAGCCAGCGGAGTGATAAGAGCAGACGGCACGGTTGGCCAAATCCTCTACGCGCGACAGAAGGCAAAAGCGTTCAACGGCACGATAATACTACCGGTAGGAAGCTGCGTACCGAGCGCAAAATGCGTCCAAACGGTTGAGGAGATCGAAAAGATCGTGCAGTCACAAAGCGTTTAAAGAATATCGCAAATGCATTTTGTAGCTGCGAGATGCCCGGGTAGCTCAGTTGGTAGAGCGGCCGGCTGTTAACCGGCAGGTCCCAGGTTCGAGTCCTGGCCCGGGCGCTCCTTCTAAAAACGAATAACTACCACCGCGCCGTAGTCCTAGCGTGCTTAAATGGGCTTCAACGCTCAGATATATAATGCACAGAATTCTGGCAGGGGGACGGAGCCTATCCATTGCCACATATCCCGACTTCTCCTTCCGCGATGAGTGGTCTGGCGTTTACAACCTCGACGAGAAGGTGCTGGACTACATCGCCATAAAGACGGAGTGGGGCTGGGCTGCACCGGAGAACGCCGTCCCTGAAAAAACAAAGGTGGAAACAGACAGTATCTCATTCCATCACGAGATCAACGGGCACGAAATAGTCATAACGATCATCGTGAGAACGACCAGATTCAGGGGGGCAGAGCTGGGGCAACTCTTGGTCCGAGTGAACGGCTCCAGAGAAAACGTTCTGGAAATAGGAGCGTGTGGGCGGCACGCCTACGAGCATAACTGTGGAAAAACAGACGTAAAGGACGCCACGATCATCGCAGGGAAGAACGCCTTGGCATTGTTTCCCGACGACAAACAAGAACCCATCGCTCAAGATCTCGGCGTTAGAACACACGCGCAGGGAAGCAAACAATATAACATCCGGGTCGTGCAAGCACCCTTCAAAGAAAAAATCGTTATAGACGTAAGACACCGCCCCCCGCGATTCGTGAAGGCCGTGCAGATCACGAACACGTCGTTCAGCACGGATTCTGCAGCGTGGAACGAGCTCTACAAGAGAGCAAAAGAAACGATACGGATACTTGCAAAGCGCAGGGGCTGGTACGCGGGCCTCCCGTGGTTCGTGCAGTATTGGGGGCGAGACACATTTCTCTCAATCCCCGCGCTAATCAGAGAAGGGTATCCCGCGCTCGCGAGGCACACGCTTCAGCAGTTCCTATGCAAGATGCGAGACGGCGAGGCACCAAGGCTGATTCGTGAAGAGGGGACCCCCGAGTTCGGCAGCATCGACACGAACCCCTTGCTCCTCAACGCAGTGGCGGACTACGTGGCCATAACGGGGGATTACCAATTCTTGGCGGAGAACAGCACAGCAATCCAAGAAGCGTTCACGTGGGTCCTAGACGTGACCAATGGATACTTGCCGAGGAGCAGGGGAAAAGACACGTGGATGGACACGCTGGAAATAAGGAAATATCCCGTAGAAGTGGCTGCATACACGCTGGACGCAACCCGCAAGCTCGTGCAGTTAGGACAGATCCCTGCTATGATGTACAAAGAGGCGCAGAAGCAGTGGGAGAACGAAAAGAAGAAATACCTGCTTGAAAGGAGCGCGAACATATTACTTGCGGCAGTGTACGGACTAATCCCATCCGAGGAAGCGTTACAAAGGGCAAAGGAGTGGCAATTGATCACAGAACAGGGAGTCCGCTCTTGGTCCCCCCTCGAGCCAGAATACGACCCACAGGGCTACCACACGGGGGCAGTCTGGGGGTTAACAACCGCTGCTGGGCTATACGTTGCCCTGGACGCAAGAGACTGGAACATCGCGCTAAAGCTCCGGGACGTGCTCCTTTCAAGGGCGAAGTGGAGTAGATACCTTGACGAGGTGTGGAATGCAGATACGGGGGAGCTACTGGGAGCCGATGCGCAGTTATGGAGTGCCGCCATGGTGTTAAGAGCCATCGACGAGGTAATGATAAACAAGAGGAAGGTGCCGCCAGACATAACAAGAATTCGGCGCATTCGTTGGGAAAAGAGTGGGGTGCGAAGGATCCGGATCGAGAGAAACCACCAAGAAAGGACGACACTACGAAGTTCGGAATATATACGTGGCGGATAAGATAATAGGGGGCGAGGACAAGAATGAGAGTGCTAATGATCGGGTGGGAGTTTCCCCCGTTCTTCAGTGGGGGACTGGGCATACACGTGTACCACTTGACTAGAGAGCTGAGCAGAAAGGGCGTTAACGTGACATACGTGATGCCAAAAACACATACGCCCGTCTCTGCCCCCTGGGTTCGCATAATACAAGCCCCATTCTATGCAGATATTGGTATATACTCGCTGAGTGGCGGAATGGCGGTGGAAGACTATCCGTCAGACCCGCTGGAAGGAGCAAGAGCCTTCACAGATGCGGTGGTAAAAACAGTCACGCAGATGGTGCAAAGGGGAGAACGCTTCGACGTAATCCACTGCCACGACTGGATAAGCTTTCCCGCAGGGATCGCTCTAAAACGCCTTCTGAACATACCCCTCGTCGTCACGTTCCACGCCACGGAGTACTCTCGAACGGCGGATCGGCCATACAAGCCAATAATGGACATTGAGAGGGAGGCGATACAAGAGGCGGACCACATAATCACAGTGTCCAAAAAAATACGCGACGAGGAGCTGGTAAAGCGCTACGGGGCAGATCCGGGCAAGATATCCGTCATATACAACGGTATTGACGTGGATCAGTTTCTACGGGACGACATTCCAAAGATCGATAAAACAGCTCCGATGGTACTCTTCTTTGGGCGACTCACGTTTCAGAAGGGCCCGGAATATTTCTTGAGGGCAGCACAGCTAGTTCACAAGGTTTTACCCGACGCACAGTTCGTAGTGGCTGGACGAGGATTCTTACTACCAGCACTAACGAAAATGGCGGCGGAACTCGGCATAGCAGACAGAACAATATTCATAACGCAAAAGATGAGCGAAACAGAAGTAGCTGCACTCTACAGGGCAGCAGACGTCTACGTGATGCCCTCCGTTTACGAGCCCTTTGGGATCACCGCGCTGGAAGCCCTCGTTTCGGGCACACCCGTGATCCTGTCAAAACGCGTTGGTGCCACGGACATCGTTCACCACGTGCTCACCGTGGAATACTGGGACGTGGAGGAGATGGCAAACAAGATCATATCAGTGCTCATGGGGGAGCCGCTACGCCGCGTGCTGGGAAGAAATGGGCAGGAAGAGGCGAAGAAATACTCGTGGTCGTGGGTGGCGGACGAGACGATTAACAAGGCATACAAGCGGGTGATTGAGTGACTTCTGTGGTGTTCTACTTCCAGGTGCACCAGCCGCCAAGGCTGAAAAAGTTCTCCTTCTTCGACACGGAAACGGATCCAGAAAAGCGCTACTTCGACAGGAAGAAGGACGAGCGCATATTCCACCGCGTGGCGGCAAAATGTTACTACCCTGCCAACGAGACGATACTGCACCTCATAGAAGACACAGATAGGAAATTCAGGGTGACTTACTCACTCACGGGCACATTTATGGAGCAGATGGAGGAGTACGAGCCAGAACTAATAGATTCCTTCCGCGATCTCGTGAAGACAGGGGCCGTTGAGCTCCTGGACGAGACGTATTACCATTCCTTTGCAGCCCTATGGGATATGGATGAGTTCAAGGAGCAGGTGCGAGAACATCGGAAAAAGACGAAAGAGCTGTTCAAGTATCGGCCAACCGCATTCAGGAACACAGAAGGGCTGTTTTTCAACGAACTGGCAAAGGTCCTGCAGAAAATGGACTACATTGGGGCTGTGGCAGAGGGCGCCGACCGCGTGCTGGCGGGGAGAAGCCCAAACCACGTATACACAGTTAAGGGAACGGATTTCCCGATCATCCCCCGCAACTACCGGCTTTCAGACGATGTGGGTTTCCGTTTTGCAAACCCTCACTGGAAAGAATATCCCCTTACGGCAGAGAAATATGCATCCTGGATCCAAGCAGCAGGCGGGGACGTCGTGGGGCTCTTCATGGACTACGAGACATTTGGAGAACATATGTGGCCCGTGACTGGCATATTTGAGTTCCTCAAGGCGCTACCGTACAAGCTAATGGAAAGGGGAGTAGACTTCATGACCGTGAGTGAAGCTTTCGCCCACTACAAACCAGCGGGAGAGCTAAACTACGACCCCGCCGTGACGTGGGCAGATATGGACAGGGATCTAAGCGCCTGGCTGAACAACGAGCTCCAATGGGCTGCATTCGAAAAGATAAAGGCGCTAAAATCCCTTGTAATGGCAACGAAGGACCCCCGCATAATAAAGATATGGAGAAAGCTCCAAACATCGGACCACTTCTACTACATGTCTCTGAAATACAACCAGGACGGCGATATACACGCGTACTTCCGAAACGAGGCGTTTGAAAGCCCTTACGACGCGTACATATCGTATATGAACACGCTGGCACACTTTGAAGGGCACATCAAGAAGAATTATGGAGCGCGAGCTCGGCAGCCCGCACGTAAGCATCAATGAGTTTCGCCCAGTCCGCATTCTTCGCCATGTACACTGCCTCGATCTTGCGTTCCAGCCGCTCGCGGCGGGGGAGGCTCACGACCCAATACATCGCGTCCGCGAGATCCTCTACGAAGCGATCGTCGCTGACACCACGGCGGGCAAGAACGGATATCCCAGAGCGCCGGGCAAACTCGCCGTACTGTGAGAGGATGAACCTGCCGAACCCTGCAACGTCGGTGGTGATGGCTGGGACGCGATAAGCAGCAGCCTCCAGGGGGGTGTACCCCCACGGCTCATAGTATGATGGGAACACGCCAAGCTGCATCCCAGTGATCACGTCGTAGTAGTTCATTGCAAGCAACCCGTCTCCGGGGCGCACGTACGCCGGATAGTAAATCACCTTGACCTTGTCGTCGGGCTTGTTCGTGAGTCCGAGCTCGCGGAGCCTGTTGGCAATGTAATCATCTGGAGCTGGAACGTGCGTGGAAATGGGGGGCAAGGCATCCCGGGGCTGGCGGAACGTGAGCATGAGGCGGCGGAGCTCGTAACGGAATCCCTCATCGAAGACTGACCCGTCGGGAACGTTACCGCGCACGAGGTCTGAAAGAATGCGATCGCGGAGCTGGGGCATGAACTCGTCCAAATGGTCCTGGATCGTCGCGTAAACGTCAAGGTTACGCAAAACTTCCGGATTTACCTGGTAGCCGTCCCGAGCAACGAAAAGGAAGAAAACAACGTTTTTCTTGCAGCCGAGCTCCTTCATACGCTCGTTAAGCCGGGCAAGCGCGGGAAGAAGAACATCAATGCCCTTCACGCGGATATCATAACGACCAGAGAAATAGAAATACAGGGTGTTATCCAGATCCACAGGGTAGTATGGGCCGAAGTATGCCCTTACGAACTCGTTTATCCTCCGCTTATTCACGATATGCTTGTAGGATAGGTCCTCAATGGACGGGATTACGGACATGTCCAGACCATTGGGAAGAACGAGATCGGGCTGGCGCCCAAGGATGAACGCGGCCTCGCGGGCTGTGACCTCTGAAACCGTCGTGAAAACGGTGGCGTTCTGCGCAGACGCCCGTTCCGTCAAGTGCTTTGCCTGAATGTGGTGCTTGTACGCGAGCGCTGTGGGATCTGCCCAGCGCCGATCGATTAGATCGTAGAGATCGTAACCCGCATTTGCCAGCACCCGCCCAAGCATTGTAGCGTGCGTGTGGAAGATTGTAGGAACCTGCGGAGCGTGTTTTTTGAGGTAAAGAAGTGCGCCACCACTCAACCACTCGTGGAATAGAGCTACCGTATCCTTGGAGTCGCCCAAATACTCTTTCAAGAACATGCCGACGGCGTAGGACCACAGGATCGGCTCGTCGAACCAAGCATCCGACTCAAGGGAATCAATCTTGAACCACTCCCAATACTTGTACTTAATCTCGTTGATCTGTCCCCAAATATCCTTTAACTCGAGAAGGACAGCAGGCGGTTTTCCAGGGACGAGCCAACGACCGTAGTGAAGCACCACGCCATCCTTTGTAAGCACGTCTGACACGCGTCCGATTTCTTCGGGCACAGCATCAGACTCCTCGAATTCACGGGGAGACTTCTGTGGACTATAAAACCCGACGAGCAAGTATGGTGAGAACCTCTTGGACATGAGGTGCGCCTTTGACGCGAGAACTGTGTGTATTCCACCGACCTTGTTGCCAACCTCATAGGATACCTCTACGAGCTTCACAAGAATACTACAACGCCGGGCTTAATAAGGACGATGGGACAACGATGCAGTGGTTTCAAGACGTTGCAAGCACCACCGTGGCCGCAAGAGCTAACAAAAGCCCCCCGATCTCCCTGCTCGTGAGCGGCTCCCCAAAAATTGCGGCGGATAGCAAAACGGCAACAGCAACGTTGAGCGCAGAAAGGGGAATAACTATCGTCGCAGGCGCAACGGAAAGAGAGTACATAAAACCAAGGTAACCGATCCCCGCGAGTACACCCATGACAGCAATCCATGCTGCCTGCTTGAACGTTATTGGGGGAATATGGCCGACGTAAACAAAATACACGAGACCCGCAACGCTACCCAACGCCCATATCAGGAAAATCACGGACTGAAGCGATGCATCGGTTACCAAGTATTTTAAGATAACTGCCTGGGCACCCCAAGCGAGAATGGTCGCCGTGATCGCTATCCTCCAGTCCACAAGCAAAAAAGAGCGGCTAAGTATATAAGACACTGCGTTCGCAACAGGCAATTATGCAACGGGGAAATCAGGAGTTATAGAACTGAGGGGGCGGAGCCCCCGCGGTTCATGGGGCCGCCGAGATTCGAACTCGGGATCTCAGGCACCCCAAGCCTGAATGCTAGGCCAGGCTACACCACGGCCCCGCCAACAGCCGCCATCCCGGCTGGCGTGACGGTGAGTAGGGCATTCGCTTCCGCTCAGCCCTACGCTCCATTGTGCGTCTGGTTGGAAGACCGGACCCGCGTCAGCGCCGGCAGATGCTCGGCCGCACCACGGCCCCAACGTAGCAACCAGCAAAACATAGTAAGCAGAGATAAGTATTAAAGAGAAGGGGTAAAAGAAAAGTCACTGGCGGGTGCGCACCGTGGTGTAGTCCATGACCTCCACGAGGAAGTCTTCGGAGGACATGAGGGTGGCCCTGCAGCAGTAGCGCTTGATTCCGAGGTCCTCGAAGACCTTCTCTGGGTCCTCGCCCTTGGCCACGCGTTCCTTGAACTCCTTGTAGATACGCCCGCCGATGGGTTTCCCACAGGTAAAGCAACGCACGGGTGGAAGCACGGCTGTCACCTGTAGGACGTCTGCTTCTTCGCGCGAGCCTTCCTGCCGAGTGGCTTCTTGGGCTCGACGCGGCGGACGTCGTCAACGAGCAGCGTCCTATCGTACTGCATGAACGTATCCCTCAGATCCTCATCCACGGCAACCAGTGCCTTGGCAATGGCGCCGCGGACGGCAACGGCTTGACCCATAACACCGC
>JALTCQ010000033.1 GCA_027074515.1 Microcaldota archaeon
GACCTATAGGATTCTATGGATACAAGGCAGGCATGACCCACGCGCTCCTCGTGGACGCGCGCCCCAAGACGCCTACGTCTGGTCAGCCTGTTTTCACGCCCATAACGGTTATTGAGACGCCACCCCTCTACGTCTACGGCGTGCGCGTCTACCGTCACGACCCCAACTTCGGTCTCCGCACCCTGACGGAGGTCTGGGCCGAGAAGCTGCCCAAGTATTTCTCCCGCAGGGTCGCAGGCGCGAAGAAGGGTCATGGAACGGATATTTCTGCACTTGACGACGTGAAGGACAAGATCGTCGACGTGCGTCTCCTCGTTGCCACCCAGCCCTGGCTCATAAAGGGCATCGGCAAGAAGACTCCTGACGTGGGAGAGATCGGAATTGGTGGCAAGAGCGTGGACGAGAAGTTGGACTATGCAGCGTCCGTTCTCGGTAAAGAGATCCGTGTGAAGGACATCTTCCAGCAGGGCGAGCAGATAGACGTCAAGGCAGTCACAAAGGGCCACGGCTTTGAGGGTCCTGTCAAGCGCTTTGGCGTCTTCGAGTTCGGCCACAAGAAGGAGAAGACCAAGCGCGGCATCGGTGCAATGGGCCCCTTCTTCGGCGGTAAGGTGTTCTGGGAGGTGCCCAGGCCCGGTCAGATGGGATTCCACACGAGGACTGAGTATAACAAGATCGTGGTCATCGTTGGTGAGAACGGGGAGCCACCCATCACGCCCAAGGGCGGCTTCCTGCACTACGGCGAGGTGAAGAACGACTACATCGCCGTTATAGGATCCATGCCCGGCCCTGCACGCAGGGTCGTTGGGCTAAGAAAGGCGATACGGCCGAACAAGCACCCGTTCAAGTTCAGCCAGATTCGGTACGTATCGCTAGAGTCAAAGCAGGGTGTCTAACATGAAAGCAGCCGTTCGTGCTCTTGACGGGAGTGTGGTGGGGGAAATCGAGCTCCCCTCCGTTTTTGCCACTCCTGTCAGGGAGGATATCATTCGCAGGACAGTCGTCGCCATTCAGTCCCATCGCCTCCAACCTTACGGGACGAAACCCATGGCTGGCAGGGACTACGCTGCCGAGTACTTCGGTAGCAGGCGTCACGGTCCAAAGCTGATGCAGTCCATCAACGCGGGTACTGCCCGCAAGCCCCGCCTGAAGAACAGGAGATACCTCCTGGCGGGCCAGGTGGCCAACGTCCCAGAGGCTGTCCACGGTCCTAAGGCGCACCCGCCCAAGGTGGAGAAGAACCTCTGGGAAAAGGTGAACAAGAAGGAGCGGAGGCTGGCGCTTCGCTCTGCCATCGCGGCCACCGCAATCAAGGACTACGTCATCGAGCGAGGCCACCGCTACGACGGAGACCTCCCGATCGTTGTGGTGGACGATATCGAGTCTGTTAGCAAGACCTCCGAGCTCAAGAAGATCCTCGCAGCTCTCGGCGTTGATAAGGATTTGGAGAGGGCGTACCTCGGCCGCAGGAGGAGAGCGGGCAAGGGTGAGCGCAGAGGTAGGGCGTACAAGGTGCCCAAGTCCGTGCTCATCGTCGTGAAGGAGAACAAGGGCATATACAAGGCAGCCCGCAACCTCCCCGGCGTGGATGTTGTGGAAGTCAGGAATCTCAACGTGGAGCTCCTCGCTCCCGGCGCGCACCCAGGTCGCCTGACGATCTGGTCCCGGGACGCGCTGGAGGCCCTGAAGGAGGCGATGTGATATGGACGCAGAGAGCGTTATCCTCTACCCCCTCATAAGCGAGAAGGCGATCGCGCGCATTCACAACGACAATACAATCGTCTTTATCGTGCGCGCCGACGCCACGAAGCAGCAGATCCGCCGGGCCGTGGAGGAGCTTTACGGCGTTCACGTCAAGGATGTTAACACGGCTATCACGAAGGATGGTCGCAAGAAGGCATACGTGCGCCTGGTTGAGGGCGAGTCCGCCCTGGACCTGGCCACGAAACTGGGTGTGATCTAATGGGTAAGCGCATACGTGTTCAGCGGTTGGGCAGGGGTTCCCCCACCTTCCGCGTGGCGTCCCACAGGAGGAAGGTGGAGAAGGTCTCCTATCCTCCCTACTCCCCAGAATCGAGGACTGACGCAGTCAAGGGCCAGGTCGTGGCGATCTTCCACGACGTTGGCCGAAAGTCCCCCATCATGGAGGTGTGGTTTGAGGACGAGACCTACGCATTCCTCCCAGCCCCCGAGGGCATCGCAGTGGGCGACTGGATCGAGATGGGTCCCAACGCGGACCTGGCAGTGGGCAACATCATGCCTCTGCACGCCATTCCCGAGGGTACGCCCATATACAACATAGAGGGCGTTCCCGGCGACGGTGGCAAGTACGTGCGCTCCTCTGGAGGATACGCGGTCATCACAACCAAGACTGACAAGCGTGTTTACGTCAAGCTTCCCTCCGGCAAGATCAAGGAGTTCCACCCGGACTGCAGGGCAACCATTGGCAACGTGTCCGGCGGTGGAAGGACTGAGAAGCCATTCGTAAAGGCAGGGAAGCGCTATCACGTCATGAAGGCGCTCGGAAAGAAGAGCGTCAAGGTGCGCGGTGTGGCAATGAACGTCGTGGATCACCCGCACGGTGGTAAGGAGCACCACCCGCCCGGGCCAACGACCGTTTCCCGCAACGCGCCGCCTGGCCGTAAGGTCGGTCACATAGCGGCCCGGAGAACGGGTAGGAGAAAGAAGTGATGGGTGGTACTCATGGCTAAGGAGTTCGTTTACCGCGGTCACACCCTTGATGAGCTTCGCTCCATGCCGCTGGGAGAGTTCGCCAAGCTCGTGAAGGCACGGGCAAGGAGGGCTCTCCTCCGCGGCTACAAGGACCCCATGCGCAAGAAGCTCATGGACCGCGTTAAGAAGGCAAGGGAGCTTGTGGATGCTGGCAAGAAGCAGCCCAAGATCCGCACGCACTGCAGGGACGTGGTAATCATCCCCCAGATGGTAGGATTGACCATAGAGGTTTACAAC
>JALTCQ010000034.1 GCA_027074515.1 Microcaldota archaeon
CAATGCGTCGTAAAGATCGTCGTCGCGCTCTAGACGATCTAACGCCTCAACAGCCTCCTCAACAGAGTTTACGAGAAATCCCACATCTCTTCCAGCAAACACGAAGCGATGAGCACGAATATCACTTATTACAGGAACTGCACCCACAGCCATTGCCTCAATAACGGGCAGATCAAACCCCTCAAAGGCAGAAAAAGCAAAGAGATACTTCGCACGGGAAAGCATTTTTATCTTCTCCCCTTCATCCACGTAGCCCAAGAATTCAACATTCTTCGGGGAGATGCGCTTCAAATAACCTTCAAGCGGGCCAGTGCCTATTATTTTGAGGGGAATCCCTGTCCTTTCGGCGACGCGAATAGCCCAATCCACGCGCTTGTAATTCACCAGACGGCCGATAACTACGGCATAGCCTTCCTTAGGGCCAACAAAATACCTGGAAACATCTATCCCATTTCCCACCACTGTGACATCAAAACCGAGACTGCGGAGATACGGCACGGTAACGTCTGAGACTGAAAGCGCCGTGCGTGACTTCCTCAAAACTCTCCGAAGAGCAAGGTTCTCCACACGGAGGTATCGCTGCCCTGCCCTTCCAAAGTATTCACGATAAAGAACAGGGTTTTCGTCGTTAAACGATTGGGCAAGATGGTGAAACACGGTGGCAGAATGGACGGTAGAATTCGGAGAAAGGGCCGCAACATAATCCAAATAGAGTAGTATGTCTGCATCGACTCCCAAGTGCGGTAAGAATCGTTTATCAACAAAGGGAATCTTCGGGGACTTTACTATGTGCACGTGGGCTCCGCGGAAATCAAAATCATCATTTTCCCTTCCTGCAACGTAGAAATCAATGTCAAAGTGATCCGAGAGGTACGGAATGATGTCCGCAATGAAGCGAATACCCCCCGCCCGGAAAAAAGCCTTGCGGGATGAGCAGTTGGATGTGAGTAGGACTAGATGCACCACGGGGTTGAATATACCTGGCGGATTTTATAAACATCGGCGCAAAAAGACGCGTGAACACAGTAATTGCTGCGGCCTCATCGTACGTTCTTGGATCCATTTCATTCCCAGGTACGTATGCAAAGATCAGGGGAATTAACCTGTGGAAACATGGGGAGGGCCACCTTGGGGCCACGAGCGTGCTAACAGCCACGAAGTCTCCGGCACTCTTTCTGATGCTAGGGCTACTGGATGCATCTAAGGGATTAATTGCATACCACTTATTCGGGCCGTTAGGTCTCCTTTTCGCAATGCTCGGGCATATGTTCCCCATATTCTTTAAGTTCAGGGGCGGCAACGCTGTGTCAGTATATTATGGGGGTGCAGTACTTGTAAACCCGTTGCTCGTGCTTGCTTGTGCGAGCATAGAGCTAATGATTGCAAAACTCGTCAGAAACAACTGGAGACACGCCATATACTTGGCGATCAGAGCGGCACCGGCCATAATGTACGCCCAAATAATTCCCGCATATCTTCTGCTCCTTCTCCGCCACGCGTGGTTCTACTACGTCAAATTTCATCAAGGAAGTTCCTAATCTCAAGACGTGAACCCCGGAGCACGGCGTACCGTGGGAACTTTGGGAGAATAATGAGATTATCCTTAACGAAGTAGTGATGCAGATGCCCCATAATGACCGGCACATTGCCCGTTTGCTTTTTAACATCCGTTAGCCGGATGACAAGATTTCCAAAAGCCCATTCAAAAATACTCCCCCTGAAAAAGCGGCCAAAAGACATCGCCGGGCCAAAAATTCCAAAACGCCTTGCAGCAGGGGTGTACTTAACAAGATACTTCTCCACAGACCACGTGGGAAGAATCTTGTGACCGTGCGTTAGTGTAAAATCGCCCAAATCCACACGTTCCGGCAAATCCAGCCAGTAATCGTGGTTTCCCTTCACCCAAACAAAATCGTACTTGTCTAGAAAGCCGTCGTAGCGCTTTTGGTCCTCTGGAGAGTCAAACATGTCCCCGAGAAAGTAAACATCACTCTTCTCATCCAGAAAGCGGTGAACAAGATCTGCCATCTGTTGATCATGTATGTGTGCGTCTGCGAAGAGCGTCCCCCTCATGTTCCCACCGTCGCGTACTTCAAGGTTATGGCTGCAACGATTCCCTCGAGCATCGCCCAGTACTCATACCCAGTAAATGGTAGGATCAATAAAAGCGCTACCCTGACGAACTGGTCCAACCGCTCCCTTGCTTCGCGGGTTCGCACGAATGGAAGGCGAATTACAGTGTATACCAAATACAGTGCCAGAAACCGCCAATCGGCGAGCAGGAAAATACCTGCAGTTGTGGCACCGCCGCGTCCGCCACGGAACCGAAAAAAGACGGACCATAGGTGCCCAATTACTGCAAAAACCGCGCCCACCTGCCCAAAGAGGTAAAACGCAGTTGCCCCTTTGAGCACGTCAAGCGCAACACAAGTTATTGCACCACCCCTGTCGCCGGTTCTGGAAAGGTACATTGCGCCGCCAAGATTATTCCCAAGATCCTTCCCGCGAAGGCGCGCGAAGATCTGACAAAACGTCAAGGATCCGATAAGATACCCTGCAAGCGCGTCAAGTATGTACTGAATCAATGCCGCTCCCCCTGCCAGTAGCCATTGTACGTTTCCTCTGGCTCTCGCTCAAGACAGAAGTAGACCAGCTGAACCCACGCCTCACCCACGCGGATCTTCGCCCGTATCGGTAAAAACCACGTCTGGGTGAACTCGCCCACATAACCTGGATCGAAAACGGCGGTCTGCACCTTTATTAGTCCCAGTCGGTTCAGTGTGCTTCGGGGGAAGGCAAAGCCAACAACATCCTTTGGGACGACGACCTTGGGAAACGCAACGACGTAAATGCCCGGTTCCAAGATCCAGAATCCGTCCTTCGGATGCACCTCCTCGTATACATCCCACGAAATCTGCCCGTCCGCCTCAAAACCCCTAGTTTTACCATCAAGAACTGCCGTAACGC
>JALTCQ010000035.1 GCA_027074515.1 Microcaldota archaeon
TCAGCCACGCGTTCAGCCACAACCCCGATGGGGGGGGAGTGCTCCTGCCACCCCTGAAGGACGAGTACAAGAAGAACGACAAGTGGTGGAGAGAAAACGTCCACAAATATTGGAAAGGCGCCCCCGTAGAAGATGAAACGGTGGGGCTTGAGTACCACCCTCTCTCAACGATGTATCGGCTAATCGGAGTTATGAAGTATAAACTGCCGCCATATGAAGCAGACGTAATCCCATACGCGGTAATCCCCTTTGAAAAAGACTATGAAGAGGAAGCCAAGAAGTGGAGAGAAAGCCCCATTACAGAGATCAGGGAATTTGTGAATAAAGACACACTCACACGGCTCAAGAGCCTTGACGAGTTCCTACAGAATAAAGACAAGATGAAAAGATTCCAATATATACTCGAAGATTAGCTGAAGCGTTCTGGCGTACCTGAAGAGCATGCGAAGATGCTGGCGGACCTGGCACCAATATTCGTGAAGGCGTCCAAGGCGTGGGCAGAGATAACGAAGAGGGCGTGGAAGGACATGGTGAAAAGGGGAGAGCGGATCTCGCCATACGAGGCCGCAAGAAAGATGTACCTTGAAGACCCAGACCCGCTGAGCTACTTTGACCTATACGCCAAGCCAGAGGAGATTGAGGCGATACATCAGGCGCACGTGGCGCTCTATCACCTTCTACCAAGAATATTCAAGGAGAAGAGCGGGGTGAAGGACTACCTGGACGAAGAAAGGGCGAAGCAGCTGGAGGAAGAGGTGCTGAAGATTATACGGAGGCACCGCTGATTTTCCATGTTTCTTTTTTACTCTGGAAGGTGCTAATTGTAGTATGGGAGATGTGGATGTAGAGGCAATCCTGCTGCGGGAAATTCGAGAGATTAAAAAGTCTGTGAACGCGCTGCACGCAAAGATTGACAACTTTGAAGGGTTCTTTGAGATGGATGAGGACGATATCAGGAAACTGCACGAAGAACTGAAGGCTGCAAGAGAAAGAGGAACGCGGCTGGAGGAATTGGATTGAGATGGGCACTCATGCTGTCACCAGGCGTGGTGAAACAGTACAGGAAGCTGAGCACGGCAACCAGAAAGCGCGTGCGCGCAGCCCTGGAAAAGCTAAGCGAAAATCCGTGGGGCCTGCCGTATAAAAAGCTACGGGGAGAGCCGTTCTATAGAATCCGCGTGGGCGAGTTCTGAATCATTTACAGCGTAGATGAAGAGGAGCTAAGCATGTTCGTAGTGCGGATAAACAAAAGATCGCGAGTATACAAGAGGTGTGACGACAAGGGTTAAGAGAAAGAAAGCGGTAATTGTAGTATGGGGGATGTGGAGATAGTGATAAAGGTGCCAAAAGGGGTGCCCAAGGAAGTGGTGGAGAAGGCCCTGAGGAAGAGCGTCAAAGAGATAGAAGAAATTAGGAAGTTCTACGGAGCAGTAGAACCAAAAATAGACGTCGAGAAGCTTGTAGAGGAGGCAGACAGCGCATGGACAGAGTGATTCTGGATTCTAATATCATACTAAAGCACCTGTTTGGAAAGCAAGATGCGTCGGCGGTGTGGCAGACAGCTATAGTCCACTACAACCCGACCATCCACTCCGAAGTGCTCTACGTGCTGCTACTCAACGAAACAGGTGAGCGCCCATACTCCCTAAAAAAGAAGCCAGGATTAGTCAGAGGAGCAGCAAGACACATCGCCCCACTAATGAAAATCTTTGACAGGATGATATTCATCCCAACGGATGTAGAAACAAACAAATTGGCAGAGAAATTCGTAGAAAAATACGGGCTGCTGCCCGGAGACGCAACCATTCTTGCCACTGCAGTCAGAGCCAAGCTGGATTACGTTATCACCGACGATTCAGACATACTGCGGCTGAAGAAAGTGAAAAACTGTAAGGTAGTTGGCCTGCACGCGTACCTAGAGCAGAAAGTGTGAAAGACATGGCTGTGGGGGGACACGGAGGGATAGGAAGCTAAGATACCCCAAAATGCTGGAACAGCGTTGAAAGAGTTCTAAAAGGCACGCCAAAGGGATACTGAAAATGATACTGCTTGACACGATGGGCTGATAGAAAGGGTTATTACTCTCCAAGGTGCTAATTGTAGTATAGAAGATGTGGAGATAGTGATAAAGGTGAGAGTACCAGACGGGCTAGACGAGAGCATGATTAGAACAGGTTTGAGGAAACGCTACAAAAAACTAAAATGAGCGAGAAAGAAGCAGAAGAACTGGCGAAGGAAGTAGGAGAAGCTGTCGCAAAGCACTATGGGGTGCTCTAATGGATGTAGTGCTTGGTTATAATATATGTTCAGACCAAAAAGACGTACCATACGTTGCGCTTGCAATTGCCCTGAACGCACCGCTCCTGACTGGGGACAAACGGTTGATAGAAAGCGTAAAGGGCAGTGTGAACGTACTCTCATTAAGACAGGCGCAGGAATTGGTGTAATCCCCGCCCTGAACAACGTTGCTCAGGCGTTCTTCGCGGTGGACGGACATGCCTATAGCCCACGATACGCGCGGGACCGCTTTTCAATCTTGAGGACAAGCACAGTCCTACCGGGCTGATCAACAGCATAAACGATCCTGAAGCCGCCAACGCGTATCCGGTACCCGTCAAACTGAACACCCTCAAGCCGACGAACGTCATACTGGCGCGCTGGCCAGGGGTTCAGTTCAAGAGCCTTAAAAACAGCATCCACACGAGAGCGAAGCTTGGACGGTAGCGACAAATACTGCTTTTCAGCACGTCGTCCAAGTACTACTCGCCACGTTTGAGGTCCCTCCAGCCGACCACGTTACCAGAAACAGCATCTCGATAAAGTTCGTTGAGCTCCTCCGCCTCAGCATCGTCCACGCGCTCAGGAGGAAGCAAAGCATACTCTATCCGCTCCAAACGAAGACTTATCTCCCGGAGAACTGCAGCAACAGAGTCTGCCATAATAGAAATTCTGGAAAAGGAGTATATAAGGGCAAGGGTTAAGAGAAAGTAAAGCAGTAATTGTAGTATGGGGGATGTGGAGATAGTGATAAAGGTGCCAGAGGGGGTGCCGAAGGAAGTGGTGGAGAGAGTCGTGAACAAAAGGATAGCCAAGATCCAAATAGCTGAGAAGTACTTTGGCGCCCTAAAGGACTTACCGCTGGACGATGCTCTAAAAAAGGTGGACGAGGAATGGGGACAGTAATTCTGGACTCTAACGTGATAATC
Organism: Microcaldota archaeon; assembly: GCA_027074515.1. Classification (GTDB taxonomy): domain Archaea; phylum Iainarchaeota; class Iainarchaeia; order JAADDC01; family JAADDC01; genus SZUA-1452. The sequence goes on from JALTCQ010000035.1 coordinate 3,207, forward strand.
AAGCACCTCCAAGGCACCACGAACATCGGGACGCTCCTTTCGGAACACAACTGCACGTATAACGACATAATCGCAAGCGAGGTCACGTACGTCATAATGCGGGCGACAACGGGCAAGAGCCCCTTTGAAATCAAGCGGATAAAGAAGCTTTCAGAAAAGACCATGACAGCGCTGCAGGTGATATACGATATATTTGACTACGCGCTTGAATACGTCCCAATAGGCACAGAAGTACTTCGGCAAGCAAGGAAGTACATAGAGAAGTACGCACTCCTGCCGAACGATGCAATCGTACTCGCCACGGCCACGTACTACGGGATGGACGCGGTGGTAACGTACGATTCTGACCTTCTAACGCTGAAAAAGGTGCAAGGGGTCCAGATCGCCACGCCAGAGGATTTCTCCGAGTAGCTCCTTGTAAACACAAACTAGGCATTCTTCGCGGTGGACGGAAAGGGTTATTACTTCAGGAAATGCAGCTACTTCTTCTCAGGGCAGGTTTTTACCACAACAGGGACGACGCCGTGGCCCTTCCAGTAGGCGTAGCGGACCACGGTAGCATCATAGGTGCCAGGGGGACCCGCAGAAACGGAGCCGCAGGAGATGAAAACAGATGCAACGGAGGAAAGACGCGCGTAGGCAGAAGGGATTCTCATACAATCAACAACGTGGTCCAGGACAAGAGGGCCGGATCTTAAGGCAAGGCCATAGGGATCTTGGATGAGAAAGTCGGAGAAGCGGAGCGCATCGAGAAAGCAGGCCTGCGAGTGGGCCGTGAGCGCGTGGGCGCCGTTCATCCATGCGTAGGTGTACAGAGCCAGGGTAGAGAAGGAGAGGACGACGAGGGCAGCCACGAGAACGTCAAGACTCTCCATCGTTCCACCTGCAAGAGGGGGCGGGCGCGTTTATGGTTCCAGAGAACAGAAGGGCCTCGCCGGGACAGCCGCCCCTACAAGCGCCGAAGAGGGGGCAAGAGGCGCATTTTGTACCGGAAAGGTGGCGTTTCAGGCGGTCCCACGGCCCGGTGCGCCAGATCCCAAGCAAGTTAGTGTCCTTTATGCTGCCCATCATGTACTCAGGGTATCGGAGGAGGAGACATGGGTAGACTTCGCCGGTGGACGAGATGAAAGCCTGGGACGTACCGGCGGCGCAGGAGTAAAGGGAATCGGGAGAGACGGGCAAGGAAGCACCGAGATCCCCACCAGAAACGGGAATCCCAAGCTTCTGCGACTCCTCGCGGAGAGTGGCAACGAGGTCAAGGTACGACTGATAGGAGACGGACGTTTTCTGGCGGCCCAGGGGCAGCCCCCAGGCAACGCGGAAGGAAGAAATACCCATACGAGCCAGCTGACGGTAGAGAGGAAGCGCGTCGGACCGGTTCTGTGGAAGGACGGTGAAGGCAACGGAAACGGGGATCCCTGCGCCGATGAGCGCTTTTATCCCTGAAACGGCACGGTCAAAATTACCAGCACCGCGGATAGCGTCGTGCGTTTCCCTCAAGCCGTCCAAGGAGATCTGCACCTCGTCCGTGAGCGGGTTAAGCAAGCCGGATAGATCGTCTATGCGTTCTGGCACAAGGGTCCCGTTCGTCAGGAGCTTAACGGAAAGACCAACGCGCTTGGCAGCAGTGAGGATGTCCAGAAAGCCAAGATGGATGAGAGGTTCCCCGCCGGTAAGGACCACCCGAACGGCGTACTTCCCCAGCTCCTCAAGGAGAGAGACCCAACGCTCCGTGCTTACTTCGTTCGGAAGAGGTCCTCCTGCAGAAACGAGGCAATGGGTGCAACGAAGATTACACGCCTTCGTCAGCTCGATCTCCACGGTGGCGGGAAAGGAGAGACGGTCATGGAGAATGCCAAGGGACGTCAGGTGGGCAACGAAGTCGGCCACAGTGTAGCGCTTGCCGGAGTACGCCCGCATCTCGTCCAGCATGGCCTTATACTGCTCCCCTGGCTCTTTGCGCACCAGAACCTCGTACTCGTCGGGCATGAGCTCAAATATACCACCGGAGCGGGGGCAGAAGGCAAAGCCCCTCCCTACCTTTGGCTCAAAGAAGAGAACGGGGGGCACGAGGAAAAAGGGTAATCGGTGTATAAAAAGGCAGACGCATATTCATAGGTGCGCCGCGGTTTCAACCTCTTCTCAGTGTTCGTGGGCATCAGCATGATAGCCATAGCCGTCGCGTTCTCCGTTTACGTCTCAAAGTACCAGATAAACACCGAAAAAACCATCGCCCCGAAAATCTTCGGCTACGAGACAGCATCGGTGGCAGACTTCGTTCGCGACGACGCCACTGCAACCCTAACGAACCGCATACGCCAAGAGTTTCAGGAGTTCTTCGCCACACAGGTCCTCTGGCCGCCCCAGGAAAGCTACTACAACAACGCGTACCAGAACGAAGACGTCTTCAAAAACTGGTTTGAGAACCGCCTGGCAAAAACGAATGTCTTCACATCCTGGTTCGCACACAGGCTCGCCCTGGAGCTCCAGAAGTACCAGAACCTGAGGGTGGGAGACTACGCCATAAGCATATCTGCAAACGAGGAACAGATGCAAAAGGCGATAGCAGATGGTTCCACATTCAAGATACTCAACGATGGCACATTCGTGTACATACTGGACACCACGAAGATATCCGACGATGAGTACAGGAGCCTTCCGCGCCTGGTGCTGAGAAAGGGGTTCTCACAGGTGGAGTTCCCGGTGCTCCCCCGGCAGAAATGGGCGATAAGGGTTCCCATAAGGGTGATGAAGGCGTACGACAAGGCGCGCAAGGTGTGGCAGACACTGCAGTGGGAAACGTCCCCCCTCATGCTGGCAGCAGGGGCGTGCCGAGCCGACTGCCCAGTCTGCGGTGTGTACAGCTATAGCGCATATGGGTTCAGGATGATCTGGCCGAAGGACGAAAGGTACAGCAAGGAGTGCTTTCTGACGACGGAGAAAGACGTTCCAGAGGAGGGAAAGTACAAGCCGGTGGTCGTCGGAAGCGTGGAGAACGTGTGCATGAACCAGTACTTGGATCTGAACAGCAAAGAAGCACTGAGCGCACTGGGACTTGAGGACGCGAAGGACGTTCCAAAAAAGATAGTCTGCTTCTCAGGGACGCTGTTAGAAAACTATCAGGCGGATCAGAAGGCGGCGCTGCTTGCAGCCATCCTGAACGAGAGGCTAAAGGCGATAAAGAAGCAGCAGAGATGGGACGTGAACATGTACGTGGATCCATCCAGCTTCAGGATGTACAAGACGGAGAGGGTATGCAAGCAGAGAGTAATATCATTGGCTTCCTTCGTCTCCTCGCAGCTACCGGGGATGGACTGGCTGCTGAAAAAGATTGGAAGCGCGCTGGGGCTGGATATTCTTGCACAAGGAACGATAGGGCTGTCTCCGTGCGAAGAGGTGGGGTACCTCACGTGCACTGCCCCAACGAACTTCGGCGTGGTCGTGCACTGGGAAGACAAAGACAAGAGGTACAGAACGCTGAACGAGCCCGCCAGCTTCAATTTTGGGGTAAGACTGACTGCTCCGTTTCTCCCCATGGCCCATGAACTGAACAGCGTGCAGAGAGAGGTAAACGCCCTTCCAAAAATTACCCCAAAGAAGTACAGCGTGACAGAGGATACTGCAAAGAAGCTGGACAAGAAATGCGTGGAGAACACCATGGCCAGCTGCATGGTCCAGTACCTGAAAACGCTCGCAGACTGTAATGACGTAAAGAACCCCCAAGAGGTAAACGAGGCCCTAAACAAATACTACGAGAACCCAGGGGACCATCCCCTGCTGAAGGCGTGCGACCTTCCCTGGCCAAGCACTCCAAGCGTGTGCGTCTGGAAGAAAATCAACGTGGCAGTATCACTCCCAACATTCCTGTTTAACGCAATTCCGCCGCTAAGTGCAAAGAACTGGACAGAAAGCAAGGTAGCTAGTGAGTACTTCGGCTCATTCGCCCCCGGCGTGCTGCACTACGTGGAAGAGAAGAACGAGGCGATCCAAACGGGCAAGGTGCAATCAACGAAGGAGTGCAACACCGATCTGCTCTTGCTCCGTTCCATGTACGGTGGGAATGGGGCGTGCGGGTCTTGGGATCGTATGAAGGAAGCGTGCTCGTCCCTGTCGCTAAAGGGAAAGAGCTGGTATAAGGCATGCCCGAAAAGCAAATACACGGCGTACTCTACGTTCTGGGTGCATATATTCGCAGAACCAGTGGGCACCTGTTCGGCGGGGGAGCAGAGGCTCACGGAGAAGTAGTAACGAATAAATAAAAGGTGCTACCAATTCCCTTCATGGCAGGGCTTTGGGAACGCATACAGAACATATACTTCTCGTTGGAGGATAAGTACTACGAGGCCGTGGAGGCGCTAACGGAAAGAGGCATCCCCGCCGCAAAGGCTGTGGATGCAATAGAGAGCCGGGGGATCCCATCCTTCCCGATCGTGGCCAGCATAATCCTCCTCCTCGTAATCGCTCCGTTAGTCCCCCTTCTGGGCGCAGTCTTCCAGCCCACATACATGGTAAAGGTTATCGGCCCCAACGGCCAGCCCTACAGCGGGACAATATACCTGGACGGGAAGCCGTACACTGTGGGCCCAGACGGTACGCTGAAGATCCATTTTAAGCCCAGCAGCGTTAGCGTACCTGGAAAGGGCATAAAAGTAATGATATCCCCCGACTTCTCCCTGATACGGTTGGAGGCAGAGGTACACAGAGTTACCATTAACGTTGTAGATCAGTCGGGAAACCTGGTGCCCAACGCGAAGATCACGGTGTACGGGGCGAAGGGAGAACATGACTACGTTGGAAGCCCCGTGGTGATAAAGCTGGCATACGGTGGAAGCGACGTGGTGGTACCCAGGGATGATGGCAGCGTTGAGATAGATGCCACAGCCGTTGGATACAAGAGCGCTTCCATCACGGTGAACTGGGATGACGGAGATGTGAAGAAGACGATAACCCTGCAAAAAATCGTCCCGAAGAAGTACAGGGTGGATATACACACAGAACCCCTCGTGAACGGAAAGATAACGGTGTACAAGAACGGCTTTGTGCTCCCCAACGCAGGAACGTTCATAAACAAGGGCGAAGCAGAGCTCCAGCTTCCGGAAGGAGACTACCAGATAAAGGTGACCGTGTTCTTGGACAGCGAGGGGAGCAAAACCTACGAGAGCCCTGACAACATATTCTCCCTCTCTGTCCACGGCGACATGAGCAAAACGCTGAAAATATCAATCCCCCAGGGTGTTGGAGAGTACAACGTGCTGAAAACAACGAGTAAGGCCAAGATCCACGTCTTTGATGCTAAAACGAAGAAGGATATTGGTGGCGCAAGAATAGTTGATGAAAGTGGAAAGACTGTTGCCACTACAGCCAGCGACGGAACCGTGGAGATAAATGCGGAAACGCCCATGAGCGTCAAGGTGGAAAAGAAGTACTACTACACGTCAAAGGTATTCACGATTGTGAACAACCACAAATATGAAGTTCCCCTCTACCCCACCCCCAACGAGGGAAATCTTATCGTGAAAGTTCTGGGAATCACTGGTGAGCCTCTCCCCGGCGCGAGGGTGGAAATACATGTGGCAGACAGCAACGCGCAGGCCGCTGGGTACACGGACAAGAACGGAGAGGTGCGGTTCATCCACGTGCCTGCAGGAAAGGTTCTGATCCGCGCGACCGCCAACATACTGGAAGGGAGCGCCGTAGCAGAGGTCAAGAGGGACCAGACAACGAGGGCCACAGTCTCCTTGGACATATACGCCCACGTGCACGTTCACACGTTCTACGAGTACAAGGGCTATAAAATATCCACACAGGCCCACGTGGTGGCGTACGACTCAAAGGGGAAGAAAGTGGCCGAGGGGGACGCGGACATCCAGGGCAACGTCACACTCACGGTCCCCGTCAAGACGTTCATCAAGTTCGTGGCGACCGCGGATATGAACGGAGAGAAACTGAGCGGAGCGACCAACTACGCCATGTACTCAGGCACCCAGGACGTAACCATAATTCTCGGCAAGGGCAAGCCGTCAAGCGACGAGGCGGTCTTCTACGTCTACGATAGGGAAACGCAGGAGCCCATTAGCGGAGCAACAATATACATAGGACAGAACTCTGCCGTAAAGACGAACGACAAAGGGGTAGCAAGGGCGAAGCTGGGTAACAAGGCGTACAAGGCAAAAGTAACGGCAGAGGGATACTATCCCGTTAGCTTCACGGCAACTGGAGGCAACGAGTACAACATCCAGCTCATCCCGCTCCCAAGAGAAGGCAACGTAGAGGTTTTCGTAAAGACGGAGGACAACACGCCCGTGGCCGGCGCCACCGTCTACGTTCTGGCCGGAAAGTACTCCCTTTCTGGAACTACAGGCCCAGAGGGCAACGTCCTATTCATCCACATCCCCGCAGGAAAAGTGCAGATAACTGCGCGCTACGGCAAGCTCTGGGGGAGCGCAAAAACCGCACTCGCAAATGGATCCGCAAAAACAGTCACAGTCACGGTAAAGAACCAGGTAACCATCTGCGTATACGGTGTTTACGAATACCAAAGCACGACAATTCCCGATAGCGGAACAGCAACCATCACGTACATAGACGGGACCCAAATAAAGAAGGGATCCTTCGGACCAGCAACACCACTCTGCACGCCCGTTTATGCTGGCAAGACCATCCGTATAGTTGCCCAAGACGACCATGGAAGAAAGGCGGTGCTCATAACCAACGCTGTGAGGGATGAGAACTACACGCTGAAGCTCCTG
>JALTCQ010000036.1 GCA_027074515.1 Microcaldota archaeon
GAATAGCACCGTGGGCTTGTTCTCGCCAAGGATGTTGAAGAAGGGATCTGCAAGAATCGGAGTGTTGTAGTAGATGCCCCAAAACGGGTCCTCCCCATCATAAGCAACGTAGAGGGACGGCATGCACGCGCAGACGTGCGGATCATCGCCTTTCTTTGGAAAAAGCTGCTGAATGCGCTCCTGCCATTCGTTCTCGGAGAGGGCCACGCTGTCCATGCGCCGAGATGGCTGTATGGTTGCAAGAGCGTCCAGATACTTCACGCGCAGCTCGTCGTACTCGTCCGGCAGATCTGGGGCGTGGACGGGAATGCCATCGGTGGACACGTTGCCGTTCTCGTCGAAGAAGTAGTCCGCAAGCCGTGAAATGGGGAACGGAGCAATGTCCTCCTTACCACCCAGCGAGTAGTGTACAAGGAAGCGCGCCTCTGGAAAGATCCTTACAAGGACGTCCTTCGGCTCAGAAAGACATCTTGCAAAGGCTTCGTACCTCGCCAGGCGCGCATCTTGGAAGTCCACGCTCACGCTGAGAGAAGGGAACGCGGATTTATAAATGTTGTAGTTTGAAAATCGATCTACGGATAATTCAGTGATAAACTTTTTCAGTGCTCATCCTTATATTTTGAATTGCACTGAATATATGTGGGTGATACCATGGGGGACATAGCTACCATCACCGTGGGACAAATGGTGAACATACTTGTAGATGCGTATGAAGACCGTAAAAAGCGGATCGTGGCAAAGATGTTTCTCGGCCCTCCGGGCGTGGGAAAGAGCATGGCGGTCAGAGAAGCGGCGCAGAAGATAGCAGAAAGGAATGGGTGGGCATACAGCGAAGATAGAACGGGAGAAGATGTGTTTACGGTGATTGACGTACGTGCATCGCAGCTCGGAGAGGCAGACGTGCGAGGGGTCCCGTTTCCTGACTACGAGAGGGGGGCAACGAGGTGGCTCCTTCCAGAGTTCCTGCCCAGAGAAGGCCAAGGGATTCTCTTCCTGGACGAGGTGAACCTCGCACCGCCGCACGTGCAGTCCCAGCTATACCAGTTGATTCTTGATCGGAAAATCGGGTCATACAAGCTGCCAGAGGGATGGATGGTCGTGGCGGCGGGCAACAGGGAAGAAGACATGGCGTACGTGGAGGACATGGCCGCACCCCTGCGCAACAGGATGGCGATATACCACGTGGAGCCCGACGTGGATTCCTGGGTGGCGTGGGCCGAGAAAAACGGTATTGACGAAAGGGTCATAGCGTTCGTGAAGGAAACGGGCAAGCTCTACGTGCCTGCCTTCAACGACAGGAACTTCCCCAGCCCGCGCACGTGGGAGTTCGTCTCTCACCACATGGACATCTACGATTCGGGGGACTTGGACACGTGGATGGCAACGGTTTCCGGACTCGTGGGCGTTGCAGCGGCGCTAGAGTTCAAGACGTTCCTTGAATCCGGTAGCACGACTCTTGAGGAAATGCTGCGGAGATGGTCGCTCATGGGTCCAGACGAGAAGGCTGCAGCGGTGGAAAAGATCATATACCACGTGAAGCGGGATCCGGAAAAGTACAGGCTAGTGGCAGACGTGCTGGAAGAGGAGTACAACGTTTACGTGCTGAAAGTGCTTCTTAGAGAGGACGAGAGCGTGGTTGCCAAGCTAATACGCCGTGGATACGTTCCAGAAAACATACTGCACGTGGTAACGAGGTGAACACGTTGGCACGCTGGCGGGACAGGATGGAACGGAGCAGCCACGCGTACGTGCTATCCGTGGACGCCATACGGAGCGTGGTTCAAAAAGAGGTATCTGAAAAGTTCCCCGCACTGCTTCCGATCCTCGCGCAAGCGAGAATACGACTCGGCAGCGGTGAAGGCGTGAGCATAGGCGTTCTGGAAGGCCTGCCGGAGATCGTGATAGGCACTGACACGTACCACGTTTACCGCGACGAGTCCACCGACAGGGCGGTGATTCTGGGGCCGCCAAGACTGCAGGAGTCCCTCATATCCAGAATAATCGTTGCCCTGTTTCAAATGGCCCTGGGGCACGCGTGGAGAGGCGAAGGCGACACTGCGTTCCACCTGGCATCGGACACCCTCGTGTACGATATGGTGGACAGCAGGGCAGCCATAGAGCTACAAAGACGCCTGATGATGTACGGAATCCCTCGAGACGTGGCGAGAACAGCAATAACGATGGCGAAAGAACGCCAGAGTGTGGAACACATTGCGGCGGTGGTTCGCCCCCACATAAAAACGCCAAGAATCAGGAAAGGAAGATCCAGTAGCAAAGATCGTGGGCAGCGCAGCGGGTTCCTAGTAAACTGGCCGAAGCAGAAACCGAAGAACTGGAGGCAACTGAAAAACCGGTTCGTGGAAGCGTACAACCACGCGCGAATGACCCTGAAAAGCTGGGGGTCCGAGCCAGGGAACAGCACGGAAAGGGTGAGCGCAAGTGATGGCAGGATCTCCTGGAAGCGCAAGCTGAAAAAGATATTCAGAAGAATCGCGCACGACAACGTGACGTACGCCCGCCCGGACAAGAGATTACTGCACGCGGGCATTGTCCTCCCCGGCTACGTTGGAGGAAGGGCCAAGGTGGCCGCAATCTTGGACACCAGCGGCAGCATAGACTCGAAAGACCTGTCGCGATTCCTGGGGGAGGTGCAGCGCCTGGCAAGAACCTACGACGTGAGAGGCTGGCTGATTCAGGCAGACGTGAGGGTGCAGAGCATTGAACCGATCCAGACTGCGAGGAAAAGGAAAACGTTCAACGTGTACGGACGGGGCGGGACGAGCTTCGTGGAAGCACTGGAAACCGCTGACAACCTGAAAGTGGACCACGTCATATACTTCACGGACTTGGAGGGAGAGTACCCACAAAGGGCCCCGAAAACGCCCGTTACATGGGTTAGCACGACTGCGGGAGGCGCGCCCTTCGGAGAGGTGATAATTTATGATGCAGATGCGCAGAGGAGATGAACTTCGAGCACGGCAGATTCGGGGGGACCTCCTTGAAAAGGCACACTCCACAACGGACAGGAGCATATTCGCGAGTACCACAACGATACTCGGGCTGTCCCTGCTTGAAAACGGACAAAACCCCGAAGAGTACGTGCTCGCATCAAAAGACGGCGACACGTGGGAATTCCGCCTGAAAAAGCCATACAACGTGAGACTAAGCATTGGAGCAGGGCTGAAAGCATGGGATTTCTTCACATTCGACTATACCCGGCTAAAAATAATCGGCGTCATTGAGAACGCCAGAATAAGCACGTTCCAGAACCCGTTTTCGGAATTCCTTGGCGGGTACCTCCAAGGAGACCACTACAAGATCCCCGATACGCGGATCAGCTCCATAGATCCGCTGGATCCCGTGCAGGCAATGGCAGCCGCGGCAATCCTATCAGATCCTGGCCTATTCGTCATAGCAAAGATGAGGGGGATCGTATGAACGATGTGAACGATATGAATGGAGCAGAAATAATGAGCGCGGCGGTGAACAGGATGCAGGGGATTTTCCCCGACGAAAAGGAAGAAACGCTCCGAGGGGTGTTCGGATACCTGATCAGCATGATAACGATGCGAGTGGCAATGGACAAAAACGATTGGGAATTCGTAGAGGCTGTCATGATCATGACGTGCGCGTGAGGTGGTGGAGATGAAAGATGGCCCAAAGGATGCGATGCTGGAGCTCATGGATGCCATAGATGAAATAATAGGGCATGCGGACCGCATCTTGAAAAACCGTGGATCTGGCGGAAGAAACAGCAACGAAGACTGCTGCACGGATCTGAGGGATTGCAAGGACGTCCTTGATTACATCACAAAGACGATACGGGAAAGATACACGAGGAACGAGGTGATGCGAAGCTACGTGGAAGAGGAAAAATGGGATGCGTTCATCAGGGCAAGTATCATAATGCGCATATAGGTGATGCCGATGCAAATGGACGTGAAAAAGGTGATTGCATTGCTGGATGTGCTGGAGCAACGGGCGAGATCGACGATGAAGACCGACAGGGCAAACGTGTCAGAGTTCGTGGATCACCTGCGCGCCGCGAAGGAGATCCTGGAGCAGGATCCGGAACGCGTGGATGAATACATTAGGCACCTGGGGGTGAGCGCGTGAAGTTTGAAACGTGGTGGAGCAAGGTGCTTACAGAGGCAAACGCGCGAAAGAGCGCCCACGGAGGGCCGTTGACGAAGCTCCTGTCAGAACTGGCACGGGCAACGCTGAGAGGGGATAAAGAAGTGGTTGAAGCCTTTGAACTGCACGTGGATCGGTCGCCGTGGACCCTGGAACTGAAAGACTCCCTGACGGGCGCCATGGAATGCAAGGGCGGGACGGGCACAATCCAGTACATAGAGTGCCACGAGAACTGGGTGATTCCCCGCCTCGTCGTCGAACTTGAGCCGGACGAATCCGCGCTGGCGATACACGCCATATACAACGGGGGCCCAGTGCCAGACCTGAGCAAGGTGAACCCACGATCGAAAAGAGTGCAGGATTGGATCGTGTTCACGGCAATCGCAGCGTATCCGCGGTTCATGGAAGCCGTGAAGCGCTCATGGGGTGCCGACGAAATGCTCAGCGTGGCAGACAGCCGGAGCTCGGAGGGGAGCACGGAATGAGCAAGACGATGAAAGGACTCTTGATCGCTCTTGGCGTGCTTGCCGCGGTCGAGGCGATCCTCATACTGGACGGACTCCACGGCGGACTGATACTGTCCACATTCCGCTCGTTAGCCAAATACTCGGTATTGGGAGGTGGTTGAATGGACCCTGAAACGGAAAAGAAGGCTGAAGACTACCTGATACGGCTCAGAATTGCGCTGGAAGACTGGATACTTGAAGGTGAGAAGTATAAAGACAGCATATACGTCCCCCTCGTGCTGGAGCGCCTGAAGGACGTGCTCCAAGAGATTCCCGTGTGCAGACCGCCGAGGTACGGGGGAAAAGGGGAAAATGAAGCAGAGGAATGATCGGAATGATACCATCATCCACAAATATAAACTTCGAAAATCGTAGTAATACGTTGCGCGTCAAGATAGCGATCACGCCAGAGGAAAGCTTTGCGTGGTCGGAGATAAACCAGAATCTCCTCGTCGGGCTCGTCTGGAACGTTCTGCGCGGCACGGAGTACGAGATACTGCATGACCAGCGCGGCTTCAAGTTCTTCACGTTTTCAGAGATCTTCCCATTCGGAGATTTCCAAGAAGGTGTGACGAAGCACATCATCATCTCCTCGCCTGACAGGAAATTCGTGGAAACGGTTGCGGATCGTATCGGCAACGGGTTTTCCGCACGACTGGGCGCGCACCCGGTAGTTCTATCCGTCGAGAAAACATTCAGGCTAAAACCAAAACGTGTTTGGGAAACGGCTTCCCCCGTAGTGGTGCGCAAGGACGACAGGCAATACTGGAGAGAGGATAAGGATACATTGGGAGAGTTCGTTCAGAATATTACTGAAAACGCCGTGGCTAAGTACAGGGCATACTATGGAGAAGACTTTGAACTACCCACTCCGCTCTTCGAGGGCTACGAGTTTCTCAAGGGTGTTGTCCACTCATTCCGCAAGAGCAACGGCAACAAAGTAATGATTATTGGCAGCAAGTGGCGCTTCACGCTTCCGGCAGGGTGGACGGAGTTCCGAAGGTTCTACTGGTTTCTGATGGACTGCGGGATAGGCGAAAAGAATGCCATGGGCTACGGATTCGTGAACCCGGTCAAAAGAGGTGGTGAGAGGGGTGATTGAAAGTATTGCTGAGATTGGACGCATTTATAAGGAAGCAGAAAACAAGCCAATATACGATATGTTGATAGAGCACCCAAAAAACGTACAAAGAATCGTGGCGCTGTGTGTAAATACACAGGAGAAAACTGTAAAGATCTGCGATGAAGGAGATGTAACTGAAGAAAAACTGAGACTAGCCTTGTACACGAAACCACCCAGCTCAGGTGCGGGCGCAGCGCCAACGGCAATCTTAACAGAGCCTAAAAAGACGCTGAATGGCAAGATACTTGGATGGTTCGAGAGAACTTTGAACAAAAGTTGTGCAAATAAAGGTACAACTGAATGTCAAAAGATCAAAGAAGCGAGAGATATTCTCCAAAAAGTCGTCCCAGACAAGAAGAGTAAAGACGAGACCGAAGTAACCAAGACGCTGAAGAATTACACAAACACGTTGGTAACTGTGAAAATCGACGGAAAATGGCCCGCAGAGGTGCCCTGGATCCAAGATGCGTTCAGAAAATACTTAGAAGTAAAAATGTTCTCCGGAAGCTATGGAGGTTTAAATAATGCTGTAAGCAAAGGAAAAGGGACCTGCGCGATTTGTGGCAAAGAAGACGTTGAAGTATATGGGTTCGTGTTGCCATGGGCAGGGATGAAGTTTGCAACGGCCGACAAACCAGGATTCTTCAAGGACCTCAATGTGGAGAGTGCATGGAAAGTGTTGCCGATATGTAAAGACTGTGCGTGGAACATTCGCATAGGCTGGAAAGTACTAGAAGATTACGAAAGCGAATACACGGTGGATGGGCTGCGATACCTCGTATTCCCAAGCAAAGGCGCCACAGAAGCCGCGATTAGAAAATTCATAAGAAATCTGCGTGAAGAAGGTGGTCCAAAAGTATTCTCGCACCTCGCAGCAACTGAGAGAACTATAGCAACCCGCTTGGAGACAAACGTAGACGTCATTGTGTACTATGTACCATCAGCCCAGAGTCAAAAAATGGAGATATACCTTATGGAAGAAAACATACCTCCTGGCAGGTTTATGGGGATCTTCAAGAAAAACGGTGAGGTGTTACAAGCAATATCAGAAACAGCAAAGTCCGTAAAGCCAAAGGTGTTGAAAGAGACTCTAGAAAATGCGCTGGAAAAACTAAAACGAGGCGCCTTGCCAGTCATCCAAGCGTACCTCGAAATACTCAAAGAAGTGTATGAACAGTCGAACAAAAGCAACGCACAGCAGAAGAAGAAAAAGTTGAAAGAGCTCGCACAGATAATTCACGCAATACTCCGTGAGCAGCGCTGGCCAGGAAGAAGATACGCATATTTCACAAGATACGTAGAGAAAAAAACGCATAACGAGCAGACAGGGCTTGACTATGCGTACATCTACCCGATTTTCGCATATTTGTACTTCGTAGGAGGTGATAAATTGTCTGAAGACCTGTTGGAGAATATAGAGAAGAACTTCCCGTCCAAAACGGCAGAATTCGCATTTTGGACAGGTGTGCTGGCAAGGCACGTGATTGAAATGCAAAGAAAATCGGGAATGCAACCGGGGGCGGAGCCGTTCCGAAAGCGCATAAGGAACGTGCGCATGAACGTGCATCAGCTACAACGCCTCTTCACGGAGGCTTTTGAAAAGGCAAAGACTTACAGCGAGATACTGGGAGAACCATGGGTAACGTGGACCAACATACTGCTAGAAAAGTGCGCCAAACGGGCAACAAACGCGGACTCCGCAACACCAGATGAGATTGGTTTCTTCTTTGCTATTGGCTACGGCCTGTATTGGGAAATCGTAAACAAGAACAAGAAAGGTGGTGAAGAAGATGGGGAGTGAGGTAAACAGAACGGAGTTCGTATTTGTGTACGACGTAAGGGATGCAAATCCAAACGGAGACCCCGCAGAGGGAAACCGACCAAGGATGGACGACTATACAGAACAGAACATCGTCAGCGACGTGAGAATCAAGAGAACGGCAAGAGACTATGTGAACAGAGCATATGGAGATAAAGAAGGATTACGTGTATTCGTGAAGGAATACAGAAAAGACAACGGGAATCTTAAAACAAAGGAAGAGGTGCTGAAGGAGTTTGGAATCAAAACAAAAGATGAAGCTCTGAAAAAATTCTGGGACCTGAGAGCTTTTGGGGCCACTCTTGCAATCTCAAACAACACAATAACGCAAACCGGACCTGTACAGCTCCGTTTTGGACGTTCCCTCCATAAAGTAGAACCAGAACTAGTCCAGGGAACCACAGTCATGCCATCAAAGGAAGGCAAGGGCCAAGGGACCATGACGGAGTACTGGAAAGTGCCGTACTCTCTAATAGCCACATACGGAGTCGTAAATAACTACGCAGCGAAGGAAACGGGATTGAGCAGGAAAGACGTCGGGATTCTCTGGGAGGCGCTCTGGAACGGAACAGCAGACCTGAACACAAGATCAAAAGTTGGCCACACACCACGACTCCTGCTAATTGTTGAGTATAAGGATGACTACCACACAGGCAATCTTGATTACCTGATTAGAATGTACAAGAACGATGGGACCGAGATCACGGCAAGGTACGACGAGCAGGGGCTTGGAAAAGCAGTTCGGGGGCTGGACGAATACTACTTGGACCTCACAGAAGTATTCAAGGAATTAGAGCATGCAAAGGACCACATACAGAAGATATGGCTCATCAAACACCCAGAATTAAAGGTAGAGGGCGTACCGAAGTGGGATGAGATCACAGTGATTGAAACGAAATATATCAAATGGGACGATGACCAGATGAGGAAATTCAGAAATGCGTGGGGCACCAAGGAGGGATAGCAGTGAAGGTGCTAACGTTCAGGGTGTGGGCGCCCTACGCGCACTTCAGGAGGCCGTACACAACTAGAAGTCCAGCGACGTTCAGTGTACCGCCTCGCCCCACAATTCTTGGTATGCTCGGGGCAATACTTGGGCTCAGCAAAGATAAGTATCCAGACTACTTAAAGGACGTGAAAGTTGGAGTAAAGATTGATGGAAAACTACGCAAGATACGCACAACGATAAATCTAATGGACACTAAGGAAAACAAGATGATTCAGAGAACCCAAATGCTCCACGAGTTGCTATCAGATCCGCAGTACACCATTGCTGTTAGCACTGAAGATGAATTGCTGGACGAGCTGTACGAACGGCTGTCAAGCAGGCGTCTGCACTACACTCCATACCTGGGAACAGCACAGCACATTGCACGGATTTACGATCCGGCAATTGGAGACTATGCCGAAGTAAAAGAAGTTGAAACAAGTTATGTGGCGCCGGTAAACGCGGTCATCGGTAGCGAAAATGGCAGAACGTACATCGTAGAGAGGCAGGCATACTACATAGATGCTGAACGGAAGGCAACAACGTACATAGACGTTACAATACCCATCCGCGGGCAGATCAGTGTAAAGGCGACAGAAGGGGTGATTGTAACAGGCCGGGGGCACGTGCTGTGGTAATACTATCGCACACGAACCCAGACTACCCATTGGAGCAGCATCTTCAGCACACGAGGAACATATCCACCAAAATAATGCCGAGAACAAAAGGAACAGAAAAATACGGATTGGAGAAAATGGTTAGAATTGCAACGGAGGCGCACGACCTTGGCAAGTCAACAGAATGGTTCCAAAAATATCTCATGGGCGAATACAACGGAAACATGAAGGACCACGC
>JALTCQ010000037.1 GCA_027074515.1 Microcaldota archaeon
CCACGAGACCGGCAGGGTACCACGGCTCTATGCGCACGCGGTCCAGCCACCCATCCACTGCCTTTTCCAGCTTGGAGAGCTGAGTCTTGGGCAGACCGCGCTTCTCCGCGAACTTCTTCACGCTTGGTTCAAAGTGAGCGTACTTCATTGCTTACCCCCCAATACCTCATCTGCGATAACGTCTACGGGCACGTCGCCGTGGCGCAGTGCCTGTGGATCAATCCCGTCGTCTCCGTAAACGAACTGCACGATGCTATCCCTCGTGACCTCGCGCACGGACCCGTCCGGGAAGACCAGGAGGTCCATCATGGCGTTGGAGAGACGGCGGTAGTAGTATCCAGTGATCTGGGTGGACACACCCTTGTCCACCTCGCCCATACGTCCGCCCATACCCCAGAAGAACATCTCGTCCATGGACAGACCGTCCCTGAGGTTACGGCGGGCGAAACCGTGGGCAAAAGGCCCCAGATCTCCGCGCTTGAAGTGAGATATCACACGGTGGTAGAAGCCACGGTGCGGACGCTTCTCGCGGACCGCTGCCTGTCCCTGGATGCCCATGAGGTTGCGTATGTTGGCAAAGGAACCACGGGCGCCGGAGAAGATCTGGGCGAAGTTGTCCAGAACGCCCTGCGGCGTGAGTTTCGTCTCGAGCAAATACTTCTTCAAGAGGTTCTCCACGTCCTTCGCCGCCTGCGTCAGGGTAACCATGAGGTAGATCTCCAGGGACTCTCGGATGTCACGCCCGGGAATGGGCTCCAGCTGGCCCTTGTTGTAGAGTTCTATGTACTCTTGGGCTTTCTTCACGGCGGCCTCCGTGATCTCGTCTATCTTCTTGTCGATCTCCTCGGGCGTCTTCAGGCTCTCGTAGGACACGGTGAACCCGAAGCGACGCACGATCCAGTATGCGAGGCGAGAAACCTTGGCAATGAAGTCCGCAGCTGCATCCTCGCCATAACGGCGGGTGATGTAGTCTATGAGCTTACCGTTGCCTCCGATGGCCGCCTTGTCTATGACACCAGCCACGAGCTTTCCGTTCTCTATGACAGTGTACGGGTGAACCACACTCTTGATACCTGGCCCTGCAAGGCCCACGCTGACCAGGTGCTTGCCGAGACGGGATGGGAACTTCATGCTAAGGTCGTCAGGAAGCAGCATGGAGAAAATCGCACGTCCAGAGACGTAACCGTCCTCGTCCGCTGGAGGAACATCCTTGATCCCAGCAAAGTAGAGCAGATCCATGGCCTCATCCCTGCGGAGGCGCGTCCAGGGCAGCGTGAGCAAGAACATGGCAGTGATGATGTCCTTGGTCGGCGTGATGATGGGTGCGCCATAACGCGGAGATATGATGTGCTTCTTGGTGATCATGAGCTCCCTTGCCTCTACCTGAGCCTCCTTCGTCTGCAGGAAGTGTATGTTCATCTCGTCTCCGTCGAAGTCTGCGTTGTAGGGTGGGCAGACCGCTGGCTGGATCCTGAGCGTCTTTCCGGGCAGCACCTTGGCACGGAGCGCCATCATGGACATCCTGTGCAGGGACGGCTGGCGGTTGAAGAGAACGATATCCCCATCTATGACCTGGCGCTCAATCACGTAGCCTGGCGCCAGCTCCTCCAAGAGTTCATCCCTATTAACGTCCGTGACCCTCTTCCTGGTTCCATCTGGGCGAATGACGTACAAGGCACGCGGATACTCTTTGGACGCAACGTACTTGCGCGCCTCGTCGATGTTCCACTCCGTCACGTGCATGGGGATCGTGATGAGTTCCGCCATAACCTGCGGGACACCCACCTGATCGATGTCCAAGAGCGGGTCAGGTGTGATGACGGAACGGCCGGCGAAGTTAACACGCTTTCCCGAGAGGTTGTAACGGAAACGGCCCTCCTTACCCTTGAGACGCTGTATGAGTGTTTTCAGGATCCTACCAGAGCGGTGACGAGCGGGTGGCACGCCCGGTGTCTCGTTGTTGAAGTATGTGGTCACGTGGTACTGGAGAAGGTCCCAGAGGTCCTCTATGATGAGCTGAGGTGCACCAGCATCGATGTTCTCCTTCAGGCGCTGGTTGATGCGCACGATGTCCGCGAGCTTGTGTGTAAGATCGTCCTCCGCACGTTCTCCAGTCTCAAGGATGATGGAAGGACGCACGGTGACCGGAGGAACGGGAAGAACCGTGAGCACCAACCACTCCGGGCGGAAGTTCTTGGGGTCAAAGCCCAGACGTTCTAGCTCGCTGTCAGGGATTTTCTCTAGACGCTCACGAATCTCAGTGGGCCAGATACGGCGCTCGCCCTCAAAGAAGTTCGTGGGCTTGTCCAGGTGAACAGGAGTCCTCTCTGCACCGCAGTGTGGGCATTTCTTGACAGTAGCACCCTTCTTGGCCAGGAGCTTCAGGCGCTTCTTGGGGTCGCGCTCTGCTAGTATCTCCTTCATCTCTTCCTCTGAAACCAAGGGCTTTCCACACTTGGGGCAGAATGAGTTCAAGAAATACTCTATGTAGCGGGCATACTCGGAATGGACAACGGGGCGGACGAGCTCTATCCTCCCAAAGTGACCAGGACACTTGTTCATCTTCTGTCCGCAGGTCTTGCAGCGCAGCCCTGGGTCCGCAACACCCATATGGGGGTCCATCAAACCTCCGTCCACCGGGAAGCCGTCGTCGTCGTACGTTTCTGGGACAACGACCTCAACAGTGGACATCTTGCGTATCATCTCGGGGGAGAGCACGCCGAACCGAATCTCACCAATAGTCTTTCTCGCAACCATGAGCATCACGCCTTGTCCCGCAGTATCACCTTGGGATATAT
>JALTCQ010000038.1 GCA_027074515.1 Microcaldota archaeon
TAATACCTGTTGGGGTCTCCAGCACGAGGAGATTCTTGGTCTCGTCCACGATGGTCCCCTCGATCCCAACGTACCCAGGGTGCGTTGCCTTCACGACGCGGGCCCTGAGACCTATGATCTCGCCAAGGAGTGGGAGCACAGCAAAATCGGCACCGTAGTTATAATAACCCTGACGCCCATTGTTCTCCGTGAAGTGGTGGCAAAGACTGGCATCCGCCTTCACCCTCTGGCTGATATGGATAGGCTTCGCTGCATTCCACCACGCCTTCCTCCACCCAAAAGACATTACAGCCCTTTTCCTCCAGCTCCCAGGGAGCAACATCGTCGCAGAAAAAACATTCTTGCACTGGGGGGAGGCGCTAAAACCCATTCTCTGGACCGTTTACATCCCACTCTACTTCACGGCGCTGCCCTTGGCCCTTCTGTACGCCCTCTTACGCCATGACAAGCTCTTCGAAGAAATCGTGGCTGCCGTGATCCTTGCGTACGTCATAGCCTTCGCTACGTACTCGCTCTTCGTTGTGAAACCGCCCCACGAGGTGCTACATGAGAACCCCCTGGGTGTTCAAGTCAGCAAGCTCGGAAATCCACGGTTCGTTTTCCCATCGTTGCATATAGGCATAGCAACAATCCTTGCAGCCATCTTCTGGAAGAAAAGAGATATACTCCGCTGGTACTTCGTGGCCCTCGCTGCGCTAATGCCCTTCGCCGTTGTTCTCCTTCTCCAGCACTGGGTGTGGGACGTACTGGGCGGCTGGCTCCTCGCATGGGCGGCGGTGTATTGGAGAAAACAAGTGGTGCCAGCAGTAAAAGCGTTTGAAGAAAGAATCACCAAGGCAGTGGCCATACTAATCTCTCTTCTATCCGCGGTGGTGCTCTTGTGGAAAATATGAGGGGGATCAGAGAACGTCTATGTTCTCCTCAGGGAAGCCCTCCTTAACCAAGAACTCCTTTGCCTTTCGGGCATGATCCCCCTGCAGCTCTATGGAACGGGTTGACGCATCGTAGGTGCCGCCGCAGCCCAGGGCGCGCTTCATCTTCTTGGCGAGGGCCTTGACGTCAACGGTCTCGTCAAAACCCTCTATGATCGTCATAATCTTGCCCCATTTCCGCTTCTCGCGGCGGATCTTGATGCGCACGAGCTCCCTCGTCAGAGCCTCAGGCTCCACCAGGTCTTCAGGAAGCCCAATGACGTCTGCAAGGTCCTTAGCGCACACTTTCCCTTTTCACCCCTTCTGCTCCTTCTCGCGGAGTATCGTTAGTATTCTGGCGATGGTTCTTTTTAACTCCCGCACCCTGCCGGGGTTCTCTGGACGGACCCCAGCAGAGGTCTGGGCGAGCAGACGGCGGAGCTCTGCTCTGTACTCAGAGAGCTTGGCCCTAAGATCCTCCTCACTCATTGCCCTGAGTTCCTTCGCTCTTGCTATCGCCATCTGCAACCTCCTCCTTCTTCACAGACTTCTTACGGGTCGTTTTACGGGTGCGCTTCTTTGGAGTCTCCTTCTTCCCCTCAACAGGCTCTTCTTCCCTCTTTTCAGCCTGCTGAGGCTGGGAAAGCTTCTCCTCTATGCGCTTGAGGTCCTCATCGCTCAGCTCCGGCACTGCCACGTGGTCGGGGAACGTGGTCTCCGGGTGGACGATGTAGACGTGAACGCCTATTGTTGCCCACTTGGTCTTCGCTATGGCGTGGCCCTGGTCAACGAGCTTCACAGGGTCACCACATTTCTTCATGTAGCCCGCAAGAACGCGCTCCGTCCTCTTCTTGGCACCACGAGCACCGAGCTTACCCTTGACGACGATCTCACAGCCCTTCGCACCCGCAGCCATAATGCGCTGAAGCGTTCTGTTCATAACGCGGCGCCAGTTCTGGCCGTGCTCCAGGGCGATGGCTATGCGGATCGCCTGGACCTGAGCGTCAAGGGTGGAGTTCTGGACGGGAACCACTTCGATCTGCGGGTTCTCCAAGCGGAACTTCTTGCGGAGGGTCTCCGTGAGCTGCTTGATGCGGTGGCCCTTGCGTCCGATAACGAGGGCGGGCCTCGCGACCTTGAGCACGATCCTCGTGACGAGGGGCGTGCGGAGCACTTGTATGTCCGATGGGAGCGCCTGACGGACCTCCTCCATGAGGTACTCCTTTATGGTGAGGCCCGTGGTGGCGTCCTTGACGAATTCACGCTCGATCATTCACTCACCACCATCTCCACGTGCGTGGACTTCTTCCTTATGACCCTACGGAGCATTGGCTGGATCCTTGGACGCCTGTAGCCCTTGGAAGCGGACACGTGGACAATCCTGAGCTTGGAAACGTCCAACCCCTTCTGCTGTGCGTTGTTCTTGACGTTTTCTATGAGCTTCAGGTAGTACTCAACGGTCTTGTCCATGTAGCGCCCGCTCTTGATGCCTCCACGAACGCCCTTGCGGTGGGGCGTGTCCTTGTGATATTTCCTCTGCGGAATCCAGTCCTTGTGTTCAAGCACCCTTTTCAGGTATTCCTCTGCCTTGAGGAGGGGCATGCCGCGGATGGCGGAGGCCACCTCCACGGCCCACTTGGTAGATATGGGCGCGTTCACGAGCATGCCGCGAGCGACCTTCTCGCCCTCCAGCTCCACGGAGTAGTTCTTCTTAACCATGCGATCACTTCCTGCCTACGTGCTTGGTGGATCTGGACGCGCCCACACCCGGAGAGCTGTGTAGCACGCGCTTGCGGGTGAAGACGTATTCACCCAGGCGGTGCCCGAGCATCCCGGGTTTTATCTCCAGGGGCACGAACTCCTTGCC
>JALTCQ010000039.1 GCA_027074515.1 Microcaldota archaeon
AACGGCAATGGGGAACCTCATCGCCGCCAACGACCACGGCGCCGTGCTGTCCAAGGCCATATCTCCAAAAAACGTGGACAAGATCGTGGAGTTTTTGGGCGTGAAGAAGCACGCCCAGGAGAACATCTCGGGAACGGAACTAACGGGGGCGTCCATAGCCGTGACGAACAGGGGATTCGTGGCACACCCGAACACGTCAGACGAAGAGCTGGACGTGCTGGAGGACGTCTTCGGGGTGGAGGGAACAACGAGCACGGCCAACTACGGAGATCCCTTCGTCCGCGCGAGCATAGTGGCGAACTCATACGGCATAATCGTCGGAGAAAGAACATCTCCCGTGGAAATACTGAGAATAGAGGACGTGCTGGGGTGATCGCATGTGGAAGTTCGTGGGTAAGATGAAGATGGGCAAGAAGTGGGTGAAGTTCACCAAGGAGATCGACGCGCCAAAGAAGGAGAGGGCAATAGAGATCCTCTACTCTGACCTCGGCTCCAAGCACAAGGTGCCACGCCGCAGCATCAAGATAGAGTCCGTGGAGGAGATCTGATGGCAAACAACGCTCTTCAGGTGCTGGACGAACAGATCGCCCTCTTAGAGGCAGTGTACAACCAGACGGAGGCAACCATAACCGCGCTCCAGGCGCTGAAAGAGAAGGGCGAAGCGCTCATACCCATATCTCCTGACTGCTTCATACCAATCACGCTCAAGGAGCAGAAGGCGCTCGTCGCGGTGGGCGGCGACGTCCTCCTGGAAAAAAGCATAGACGAGGCCATAAAGATCCTGAAAAAACGAAAGGCACAGATAAAGGGGAATCTGGAGAAGTACCGCGCCCTGAGAATAAAACTGGCCGAGAGGGGCAGCAGCAATGCTTGATCTCCTGAAAAAATCCTTCAACAAGATCGCGGACTCCGTGGCAGAAATCTCCGGGGCGGGCATAACCATAGACGAGAAGAGAGTAGACGAAGCGCTGGACGAGATAGAGTTAGATCTTCTCCAGGCAGACATCGCCGTGGACGTGCTGGACCAGATGCGCGAGGCAATAAAGGAACGTATTGTGGGGAAGAAGGTAAAGGGAAGGAAAGAAGTCATAGAGGCGATAAAGGAAGCGCTTGTTGATCTCCTGATTGTTCCGGCGCCCGCAATCGTTCCCCCGCCAGAAAAACCATACGTTATCCTCTTCGTCGGTCCAAACGGCGTTGGGAAAACCACGACGATAGCGAAGATCGCATACCTCCTAAAAAAAGAAGGATACTCGTCAGTCATCGCCGCGGCGGACACGTTCCGGGCAGGCAGCATAGAGCAGACGGAAGAGTGGGCGAAAAAGCTTGATGTGCGCGTGGTGAAGCACAATTATGGCGCGGATCCGGCGGCAGTGGCCTTTGACGCGGTGAAGAGCGCGCAGGCAAGGGGGGACGATTACGTGCTCATAGACACCGCCGGGCGCCAGGACACCAACGAGAACCTCATGGAGCAGCTGAAGAAGATAAAGCGGGTCGTAAAGCCACATCTGACGATATACGTGGGGGAGGCGCTGACCGGAAACGCGCTTTACAGCCAGCTGAAGACGTATGAAGAAGAATTGGGCATAGATGGAGTGATTCTGACGAAACTGGATGCGGACACGCGAGGCGGCAGCGCGTTCACCGTCACCGTGGGCATAAAAAAGCCCATACTCTTTGTGGGCCTCGGAGAGAGCCCAGACGACTTGAAACCCTTTGAACCGGGGGAACTCGTGGAAATGATCCTCGGGTGATATGCTTATTTATTCAGCGCGGCCCTTTTTCTCAATATGCTTGACAGAATCCGCAACGCGTTCCAGATTCTATCCCGTGACGCAGACGTTGAGCGAGCGATAAAAGAGGTACAGCGTGCGCTCATAGCGGCGGACGTGGACGTAACCCTGGTAGCCCAACTCGCAAAGAAGCTCCGCGAGGCAAAGGTTCCGAAGGGCGTCCCGAAGTCCAGATACCTCACGAAACTGCTCTACGATGAGCTCGTGGAGATCCTCGGCGGAAAGGCACGCCCGTTCCCGGTGATCCCGCAGCGCATAATGCTCCTTGGCCTCTACGGCTCCGGGAAGACAACAACGGCGGCAAAGCTCGGCCACTGGCTCCAGAAAAGGGGGCTAAAGGTGCTCCTCGTCGCGGCGGATACTCACAGGCCAGGCGCCTACGATCAACTAAAACAGCTGGCGGAGAAGGCAAATCTTGGGTTCTTCGGCATAAAGGGTGAGAAGGATCCTGTGAAGGTCGTGGAAAAGGCCCTAAAACAAGTGGCAGACGTCTACATCGTGGACACGGCAGGAAGAACGACCCTTGACGACGAACTCATAGAAGAGGTAAAGCGCATACGCGACGTGCTCATCCCGGACAAAACGCTCCTCGTCATACCGGCAGATATGGGCCAGGCAGCAGGAAGAGAGGCAAAGCGCTTCAAGGAAGAGGTTGGCGTGGACGGCGTCATCGTCACAAAGATGGACGGCAGCGGAAAGGGTGGCGGAGCGCTATCCGCTTGCGCGGTGGCCGGCGTTCCCGTGTATTTCATCGGAACGGGGGAACACATAAGGGATTTTGAACAGTTCGACGCGAACAAATTCATCTCGCGCATCCTCGGTGTTCCAGATATTGAAAAGCTCGTGGAGCTTGCGCAGGAGACGGAGATAAAGCCAGAGGACATCCTGGAGGGTGAATTTGATATAGAGAAGTTCCACAAGCAGATAGAGGCAACGATGAACATGGGGCCAATAGATAAAGTACTCCAGATGTTGGGGATATCCTCGGTGCCCAAGGAGATGAAAAAGATGACCGAGGAGAAGTTCAAGAAGTACGACGCCATTTACAAGAGCATGACGAAGTACGAGCGCAGGCACCCGGAGGTGCTTCAGGATCCGTCGCGCATAAGGAGGATAGCGATGGGTTCAGGAACGACGGAGGAAGATGTGCGAGAGATGTTGAGAGACTTCAAGAAGGCGCAAAAACTGATGAAAAAGCTTAAACGAGCTGGAACCAGAAGAAGGATGGAAAAAATGCTCGCAAGCGGGCAGTTCCCAATAATGAAGTGATGCTATGGATGCAGATATCCTCGAGCGGGCAAGGCAGATCACCAAAGAGATAAGGCTGTGCAACCACTGCCTGGGGCGGCTATTCCTGGAGGTGGACGGAAAGAACAACGAGGAGAGGGGGCAAAAGATAAGGGAGGCGCTAAAACAGAAAGAACCAAACGAATGCGAGCTCTGTGGAGGCTTCTTCAAGCAGGTGGACAACATTGCGTGGAAGGCGGCAAGGGAGCTGGGAAAATGCGATGCCAGAACGATCATAGTGACTAGTAGTGTGCCAAAAGCGGTTCTGGAGAAGGAAGAGGAGATCTGGAAAAAGTATGGCGTTAAGCAGTCTGAATCTATAAAGAAGGATATCAACCGAAGCGTTGGGAAGAGGATGGCAGACATTGGGCCGTGGAGATACGACCCGGAGGCGCCAGAGGCGAGAATAATTGTGGATCTGACGGGCAACGTACAGGTGGAGATAACACCAATCTACATAACTGCGACCCTACGCTCAGACACCCCTTCAAAGAGCGAAACAAGAAGCATCATCAAAACAGCAGTGGAAGCAATATTCGGGGCAAGAGACGTGCGAATCCGATCAAAAGAATGGAAAGGGGGGACAAAAATTGTTATTGAGGTGATAGACCCCAGCCACAGGCACGTGAACGTCAAAATCCTCGAAAGGGCGCTGGAAGAAATGGCCGGAAGGAAGATCATCGAAATAATCGGCACGACAAGCGCGGAGGGCGCAAGAAAATTCTTGGGGGGAGAGAAGTGGATCCGATAGCGGCAGGTGTGACCGTCGGCGCGTCCCTGATCGCAGCGGTGATAGATGCGTTCACAGGGGAGATTCCCGAGTGGCTAACGATCCCCCTAGCAGTGCTGGGGCTCATCTACGCGTACGTGAATGGATATTTCATTGCAGCGCTCATCGTTTCTGCAATCACCCTCGGCGTGGGCTACGCCATGTACTACACGGGACAACTGGGTGGTGGAGACGTCCTCTTGCTCACGGGCATTGGCGCGTGGATTCCCCTTGTTCTACCACCACGCTTCGGGGCAATCGCATACCTATTCAACCTGCCCTTCGCCGTGCTGTTCCTCGGGCTCCTCCTATCGTCCACGTTCTTCTCCGTGTACTACTCCGCGATGCTAGGCAAGAAGAACAAATGGTTCTACGCGGTGCCAATACCCTACCTCTTCCTCTCGCCACTCCTCGCAGTGACTTACGGCGCGATAATTACCTCAATCCTCGGAACAAAATACCGAGAAGATTTGTTCGTGCGTGAAAGAATGGTAGACGAACTCGTACCGGAAGATGTGCTCGCAGAGGATGTGGATGGCCTACCGCCGGGAAAGCACGTGCTAGAAAAGAAGGATATAGAACTGCTCAAGAAAAAAGGCGTCCGCAGTGTCAAAATACTGGATAACCTGCCGCGCTTTGGCCCATTTATCTTTTTAGCCCTGCTGACCATCCTTTGGCTTGAATCCAACCCCACTGACCTTGATTCTTACGCGTCGGCCCTCCTCTCGCTCAAAATCTACCTTCTTTCCTAAAAACTGCTCCACGACCCACGCGTTGGTCACCTGGTGAAGCGTCGGCTCGGCAACGAGGATCTCGGAGGGCCCAGAAGCAAGGGCAAGGTATGGGATGAGTTGATCACCCATGTGCGCGTCCACCGGCGCCCCGGACTCGGCAATATGGATGAAATAGTTGGCAGCACGCTTGCCTACAACCTCTGCGAGAAGTCCGCGCGCCCCAAGGGCCGAGGCACCAATGGGATAGCTCCCCGCCCAGAGAGTTACGCCAGAACCGGGACAGAGCACCTCGGAGCGGGAATACGTCACAGTGGAGACGTCCGCATCGTAGCCCGCAGAGTTCAAGCGTTTTCTAGCAGCCTCCGCCTGCCTTTCAGCCACGTCAGGAGGCAACGCGCCCGCGTGGGAAACACCAAACACCTTAGAGATTTCTGGAGTATCCACGAGGTGAAGAGGAGATAGTGAAGAAACAGGATGCACAGTAAGCTCAATCACGCCGCCACCCTTTGGGAAATAGCCCCTGCGAATCAGACGGAAATCCACACGGGCACCCAAGCGCTCCAGCCACGGGAGGAACACGTTAGCAAAGTAGTCAACAGAGGGGGCGTGTTCAACGTCCGTTCCACCAACGATGCGAACAGTGGACTGGCCGCCTGCAAAAAGTAGTGGCAAAAGCACAGTCTGAGCAACCAGCACGACAGAACCAGCCGTACCGATGTTAAACACGCATCTGCCCGGGCGAATGGGCCCAGGCTCAAAGACCAGCTCCATGGAATCAAGGGTTGCGCCAGAAACACGGGCACCGGTGATCTTCTGAAGCGCCTGGACAGCAGTTAGATGTTGTGGTTGAAGACCAGGCCTCGGTCGTCGAGCACGGATATCCTTTATTCGCACGGGTCGCCCGAGAAGAGCGGAGAGAGATAGCGCAGTGCGGAGAATTTGGCCACCGCCCTCCCCGTAAGAGCCAGAAATGACGAGAAGATCATCGTCCATATAATAAGAACGAAAAAAGAGAAAATAAAACTTAGCGGCGCTCCTTGCCCGCACCGTGAATGGCAGAGGCAAAGGCAGAAACGGAAGAGAACACGTCCTCGCTGTTCTCCAAAACGGTGCCCGTCACAATGATATCTGCCCCCGCGCGAACCTTCTGGACAGCGGTCTGCGGTGTTCTGATCCCCCCACCGACAATGAGAGGAATCCTGTGTTGAATGGCCTTCTGGGCCGCCATGACAAGGCGATCGTCCACGGGATACGCTGCTCCAGAACCTGCTTCCAAGTACACGAACTTGTAGCCGATGGTCACAGCGGAGAGGGCGTAGGCGTACGTTATGGAGGGCTTACGAACAGGAAGAGGCCGTGCATCTCCAACCCAACCCGCAGCGGTTTCTCCACCAGGTTCAGTAATCAGGTATGCCGTGGGTATTGCCTCCAGCTTCCAGCGAAGAATTATGGGTGCAGAGAGCGCCTGGACGCCGGAGATGTAGTACGGATTACGCGAGTTCAGCAGGGAAAGGTAGAGGATAGCGTCAGCGAAGGGGGAGATACCTGAAATGTCTCCAGGAAATAGGATCACAGGTATTGAAACGGACTCCTTGATCATCTTGACCGTCTCGTCCAGCAACTCGCCTTGAACACCTACGGTACCGCCTATGAGTATCGCATCCGTTCCAGCTCGCTCCGACTCGGCGGAAAACTTTGCAGCGTTCTCGTACCCAATATCATCTGGATCAATCAAGGTAAAGTGCAGAGCTCCCTTTTCATCCAAACCGTCCAAAATCTCCTTGTAAATGGACATCAGATCACCTCCGTGGCCTTTAGAGCCTGCCTCGCCAGTTCTTCACCAACGCTAAGACGGTGAAGGATCGTGTAACGATCCCTCAAGGTCCTGGCGATGGCAACCGCCTTGATCATCATATCTTCTGATATCCCAAGCGTCTCCGCGGTAACCGGTGCGCCCACATCCTCGAGGACCTTGCGGATACGCTCCCAGTCACGCCCCTGGAAATATGCTGCGATGATTGTTCCCAAACCTACCTGCAGCCCGTGCATACCCTTCTTACCGCGCAAATAGTCCAAGGCGTGGGAGATCATGTGTTCTGAGCCAGAAGCTGGTCTGGAGGAGTGTTGAATGCCCATGACAATGCCGTTGGTCACGAGTGCTTCCATCAGAACGTTTATGCCCTCGTGTGTCTTGCCTGCGATGGCCTTTCGGGCGCGAACGACGTGTCGGAACGTGAGGTAAGCAAGGGATGCAGAATAGCGGCCAAAATACTCTCCTGTATCCACGTGCGCGATCCACCAGTCGTAGACAGAGGTGTACTTTCCGACAACGTCCCCAAAACCCGCGCGCACGAAACGATCGGGGGCGTTGACAAGCACGTCCGGGTCAACAAGGACGTAGTGTGGCGGTCTGAAGTATTGAGAGTAGGGTCTGCCAGAATCGGAAAGGGAGATCATGGGAGATGCGACGCCGTCGTGGGAAGGAATCGTCGGAACGGAGACTACGGGGATTCCAGTCTTCCAGCCCACGTACTTGGCAACGTCTATGTTCTTGCCGCCACCTATGCCGACAACCACGTCGGCGCCCGAAACACAAGAAGCAGCATGCTCTGCCACCTCGATGGTGGCTTCGGGGGCCCTGCACGCTCGCGCTCCCTCCGGAAGGAAGTGCTCTTCCGTGAAACGATCCACTATGTAAACGGGATGCGAGTATCCAAGCGATTCGATAACGTCAGGCAGTTCAGATATGAGACCAGGACGCAATACGACTCGCGAGGGAAGATCGATCTCTCGCCTGTTCATGCGCATAAATCAAGAACGGCGTTGTTAAAAACGTCATCCGAAGAAATCGGCAATCGTCTTTTGCTGCTTGCCCTCGCTCTCGAAAACGGACTTTATCTCCGTCTCAAGGATCTGAAGGCGCTGCTTCACGTAATCCGTGAGTCCATACTTCTCCACAACGCGCTTGGACACGTCCAAATACTTCTCCACGCTACCACGGGACACGGTGAGGACGAGTTTGCCGCCACACTTCGTGCAGACTCCCTTTAGCGGTGGCCTGCGGTATTTCGTGTTGCATTTGACGCATCTGAACTCCTGACGGCCAAATGCACGGGAATTACCCATGATATCCTTCAAGAAGTGATATACAAGAACGCGCTCCGCCGCATCCTTGTTGTCCACGGCCACGATCTTGCTCTGAATCTCCAGCTGCGTTTCTATCTTCTCAACCATATTGTTCAGGCGGGAATACGCCGTATGCTCCGGACCGGCGTCGAAACGGCTCGTTTCAATGGAGTACTTCAGCTCGCGGAACTGGTCAGGCGTGTTGATGATCTTGCCAATTATGTGAACTGGCGCCTCCGCGGCGTCCTTACGCTCAAGGGTTGCCTTGTAGAAGTCCAAACTATAGTGTGAGTCGTACTCCATCTCAAATATCTCGTCGTCCACCTCTGCGGGGTTAAGAACAACGGTAACGACAAGGGGGGCGTCCATCTTTCCACCACGCTTCTCTGGTAGGTATTCTACAGAGAAATTCAGCAGGGCATCAAGAAGAAGCAAGTACGCGTCCTCATCACCGTCCGCGTTCCTTCTGCGCGCCAGCATGTAGTATGGATGGCAGTATTGGACGTATCCTCGCGTGAAACCGATTATGCGCCCTAAAATTCCGGCAGAGGTGTGCGGAGCGAGGCCTATGACGAGCTTACCCGCCAGATCCTCCCGCGTCTTCACGTTGTAGTAGGGGGGTAAGTGGTAGAACTGCACAAGGAGGTCGTCCACGAACTGACAGGCACGGACGAGGTAGTCCGCCACATGCTCCGAAATGATCACATCTGCAGGAAAGAGCTCCACGATCTGATCTCCACGAGTAAGCGGTTCTCCATTCACATCGTGAGTATATCCCAACTCCCGTAGCTTTTCTATGGACACGCCGATCTCATCGGGCCGGAAATGGGTGAGGGGAAGGTTCGACAGATCCACGCGGATCGTACCGTCCTTGAAAACGTAAACTCCGTGTTTAGCGCGCAGAACTCCCTTTTCCAGCCGTTCGGGAATCTTTTCAGGGTTTGTCAGCCCGATAACGCCCTTTATGCCCTCTGGAGCACGGGTCTCGCCAAGGTTCTCCAGG
The DNA here is from genome assembly GCA_027074515.1 of Microcaldota archaeon. Lineage (GTDB taxonomy): Archaea > Iainarchaeota > Iainarchaeia > JAADDC01 > JAADDC01 > SZUA-1452. Next base: position 8,713 of record JALTCQ010000039.1, read on the forward strand.
GCTGCCTGCAAGAGCCCCTTCACGTCCAGGACGTCCTCCATGTACGGCACAGTCTCGGCACCGCAGGAAGGGCAAACCTTCTCCTCTGCATCCACAATGCGCCCGCAACGGGGGCAGCGTCGCTTCTTCTCCGTGGGGCGGCCACAGTAGGGACAACGGGTGTATGGAACGTACTTATTGCAATGTTTACAGTAGTAGAGGGCGAACTCAACGCGTGGGGGATTGTCTGCGGCCTTGTTCACGAGACGCTGGGAACCGCCAGCGGAGCCAACGGGAAAGAGCACGTGGGGCGGTGGACTCATCTTTCTGGGCTTTGCAGCCTCGGGGCGGGCCATACGCACGCCTATGAACGTCCCTGCCTTATCACGGATCTCCACACCGGCTATGGCAGAAAGCTTCTTCAGAACGTCGCCCTCAGC
>JALTCQ010000040.1 GCA_027074515.1 Microcaldota archaeon
ACGACCTCAACAGTGGACATCTTGCGTATCATCTCGGGGGAGAGCACGCCGAACCGAATCTCACCAATAGTCTTTCTCGCAACCATGAGCATCACGCCTTGTCCCGCAGTATCACCTTGGGATATATTCCGAGGGCCTTCAGCTCATCCAGCAGGAGCTTGAAGGCGTAAGAGACCTCTACCTCTTGCACCTTGCGAGATCCGCAAACGGGACAGTACCGCTCGTGGCGTATGGCATCGTCCACAGCCACGTTACCACATTCCTCACATATGAGGATCGTCGTCTTGTCGGACTCCTCAACGAGACGCTCGTAGAGGGTCATTGCGGCGCCGTGACCGATGAGAGTATCCCTCTCCATCTCACCGAAACGGATACCACCCTCGCGGGCCTTACCCTCCGTGGGCTGGCGCGTGAGGATCTGGATGGGACCGCGGGCACGGGCCTGGATCTTCTGGGAGACGAGGTGCTTCAGACGCTGGTAATACGTTGGCCCTATGAATATCCTCGCCTTCATCTCCTCGCCGGTAAGCCCGTCGTAGAGGATCTCCTTGCCAGATGGCCTGAAACCCTTGCTCTTCAAGTAGGCTTCCAGATCCTCTATGGGCTCCTCGTGCCAGGGTGTTCCGTCCACCCTGCGGCCGCGTAGAGCGCCTGCCTTGCCCGCAAGGATCTCAAGCAGGTAAGAAACGGTCATACGGGAGAGGAAGGAGTGGGCGTTAAAGATGAGGTCGGGGGTGATGCCCTGAGCGGTGTAAGGCATGTCCTCCTGGGGGATGAACATACCCACGACTCCCTTCTGACCACCACGGGCAGCGAACTTGTCACCGAGCTCGGGGATCTTTTCCTGGCGGAGCTTCACCTTGACCATTCTAGATCCATTGGGGTCGTCTGTGATGAGCACGTTGTCCACGTAGCCCTCCTCGTCCATACGAACGGTAACGGAGGACTCCGTGCGGTTCTCCTCTATGATGCCGAACTGCGTGACCTCCTCGAGGAAGCGGGGTGGAGATGTCCTGCCAACGAGAACGTCGCCACCCTTCACGTACGTCTCCGGGATGGGGAGGCCGTCCTCGTCTATGGCGTGGTAGTACTCCTCGCCAAGGTAGCCAGAAACGTCCTCTGTTGGTCTCTCAAACCTGTCCTTCTGGCCACCGGGATACCTGCGCTCCACGGCGGTGTAGGTCCTGTAGAAGACGGCACGGAGAAGACCGCGCTGGACAGAGTCCAGGTTCATGACAAGGGCGTCGTCCATGGCGTAGAGGTCTGGGGTGACTGCGACGACAATGTTCTGGCCGGATGGCCTGCGGTCGTAGTTCATGTAGTCGGCAACGCGGGAGCGGACAATGGGCTTCTGGGGATAGTAGAGAACGTAAGACATGGTATCGGTCCTGAGACGGAAGTTAGCAGCGTAGAGGCCGAGGCCCTGGTCTAGCATCTTCGCTCCGTGCAAGTTACGGGAAGAGAGGTTGCGCTCGGAGTAGGGAAGCGACGCAACGCCGACGCCGAAGATGATGGCGGGGTGTATCTCCACGTGGGTGTGCTCCTTGGTCACGTGCTCGTAATCGGGGGCTATGTACGCGTTTTCCTCCTCTTCTGGGTCCAAATACTCTATGATGCCCTGGCGGACGAGGTCCTTCCAGCGGAGACGGCCATCCTCCAGTCCCTTGATGTGTTCCTCCGTGAGAAGCGGCTTCCCGTCCTTTACGACGATAACGGGGCGCGCAACACGCCCAGCGTCCGTGTAAATGTAAACTTCGTTCGTCGTATCGTAATACGTGACAGAAATCGTGGGGGGCAGTTGTCCAGAACGCCTGCGGGCGCGAATAGCCTCTACGAGCTTAAGGGGCTCCTTGTGGAACCCAATGAGACGACCGTTAATATACACCTTCGCATCGCTCATCCGATCACCGGTTTAACACCCAACTTCTTGGCGAGGCGCTCAATCTTGGCGGGATCCGTGGCCGTGGTCACCTTCGCCATGAGGGCAAAGTACTTGATCAGACCCGCGGAGACACCCTCTGGCGTCTGAATGGGGTCAAAACGGCCGAAGTGGGTTCCGTGCACCTCACGCGCCTCAAAGTTCTTCCTGCGCTTAGAAAGGGGAGAGTTGATCCTGCGGGCCATGTAAATAGGAGCGATCCAGTTCAGGCGGTTCATATTCTGGGCGACACCAGTACGGCGAGATGGCCAGGTGCCCGTGCTCATACCGTACATGATGGCCTCCGTGAAGGCGTTGGGACGAACAACCGTGTTAAGTCGGAGGGTCTTCCTCCTTGCCAAGGCTCGCTCCACCTGGAATCGGATGTCCTTGACGAGAGCGCGGAATGCAAAGCGGAAGAGCGTCTCCATGAGCTTTCCAGAGAGCTCCACTCGCTTGTTGGCCAGGTGGTCCTTGTCGTCGAAGGGACGAAGACCGTAGGCTGCCTCAGACGTCCTCTCGGCCATGCGGATGAGGAAGTAGCCCTTTGCCTTCCTGTCCTCCGGGGACGTGCCAATGTGTGGGAGAAGATAGTTGTCTATGACCTCCTGGGCTCTCCTAAGCCTGTAATCCTTGATCTGACCAGGGGCAACGAACTTGCCTATGTAGTCAATGGCCTCTTCTTCCGTCTTGATCTCAGAGGCCTCTATGTTGAGAAGCGCGTCGTTGAGAACCTCCTTCTCGCCCAAGAACGCGTCAAGAATCTCCTGATCGTCCGTAAAGCC
>JALTCQ010000041.1 GCA_027074515.1 Microcaldota archaeon
CGCACAACCTGGACAGCGATTCCGCGCAGGCGTTGGCAAAATTCCTAAACAAGCTCCCAGAAACAGGGCTATTCAAGCAGATAATCGTTATCACCCACGAAGAAACGTTCAGCACGGCAGCAACGGGAACCACGTATATATTCACCAGAGACAAGGCGAAGGGGAGCCCAACAAAGTGGGAAGTGGTTGGATCGTAAAAGGAGAGTCCGGGGGGAGGGATTTGAACCCCCAACCTGCCGGTTTCTGCCTGAACCATGTAGCAGGTTGGGCCAAAAGCCAGACTACAGCCGGCCGCTCTACCAGATTGAGCTACCCCCGGATCCAGAGGGAATAATGTTGAGGAAGTTTTAAAGGGTTTTGTGAACCCAACGGGAATGCTTCGTCTCCACGTAACGGCTAAGGGTCATACCTCCAGAACGGTAAAAACTAGGCGGCTCAGGTCAATATGCAAGAGCTTGTCTCGAAGAACAGAAGGCACACCACTCAGCTCCCTCAAGCCCTCAAGCGCCATTATGGATGCCACCACCCCAACATGGGCCGCAGCAACGTTCGAAGCCGAGGATATGCGAGAAACGTTCAGGCGCTTCGCACGAAGGACGGACACCATACCCACGCTGCTGCCCACGCTGCCAAATACGATGGGCCCTTTTCTTTCTTGCATGAGCCCTGCCTTCTCAGTCCACGCGTCCATACAGTCAAAAACGAGGTCGTAGTCGTTCACGTCCACGTCACGCCAGCTCCCTACGATTCCCCGCACGCTAACGTATGGGTTCACCATTTTCAAGCGGTCTGCGATCACTGCGGCCTTCGGGGCACCAAGATCCTCCTCTCGAAAGAGGAACTGGCGATTTAGGTTGTGCGATTCTATCACGTCAGGATCCACAATATCAACGTTGCCCACTCCTGCCAGAACAAGCTCTGTGGCTACGAAATTCCCCAGACCCCCTGTGCCCGCCACGAGAACACGGGAACGGGACAACCTTTCCTGATCAAGGATGGCGGCCTGCCGAAGGTATCGCTCCATAATATATAAAGCATCAGCCCCCTTTATCAGCATGGACGTTGATGCGGTGATCGTGGGGATACTCATAACGTTCCTGGGAACGCTCCTGCTCCTCGAACAGATAGGAATTATAACACAGGCGGCGTTGCAGATGTCGCTGCCGTGGGTGCTCATCGTGGTCGGGCTCCTCGTCATATACGTGGGGTACGCGAAGGAAAGGATCACAAGATAATTGCTTTTATCAGTTTTCAACGCCATAACTAAATGGTGCGCAGCCCCGTGGTGTAGTGGTCAAGCATGCGGGACTTTGGATCCCGCGACCGGGGTTCGAATCCCCGCGGGGCTATACTATCGCGATGATGATGAGGTATTACTCTGATTCGTGATGACAAAAGCCTCATCTGAGCGCTATATCGTCGTTCTTGGCACAGACCAGGCAGATGCCTCGTCAACAACTGGTTCTTCCATGGGTAGGTGCAAGGACAAGCGGAGGACGAAGTTACCCTCTCCCTGCACAAGAGAATCGACGCCCAGGTACTCGAGAAGGCCCGGGGGAGTCAGAAAGGATTCGTGGGCAACAAGGAGAAGAGGTTCCGAGATTACTGGGTACACGAAGGACGGGGAATCGGGGCAGGAAGCGAGGGGTTGCTCCACGTCCAGACCGCGCCAAACGATGGACGCAACAGCCTTCGTGGCGCGGGAAAAACCATAACGCATGTAGCCGGAAAAGCCACCCTCTGTGGGCTCGAGGAAGAGGTCGGCGCGATCATCTGCCTGCTCCACGGAAAGATGGTTACGCTCCAGATCAATAGCATACGTCGGAACGGCAAATGCAACGATGATTCCCGAGAAAACAGGAGAACGCGGGAGGAACGCGGGAAACACGAGCTTCCCTCGCCCGTCCTTGCTGGCAACGAGCACGTGCGTCTCTGGAACGAGCGCCTGGGCAACAGAGTCCACCTCTCCGTGCTTGGCAAAGGAGTAATGAATGCGAGAACCATCGCTCCAAACCGTGAGATAGCCGTAGTCGCAGGGGACGTCCAGGGAAAAGCCGTCTTGAGTAACAGAAAGATGGGAAAGCAGTTTATGAACAGCATAGCCACGCAGAAGATTTATCGTGGGCCCATACAGAACGTAGACTACAAAAAGCGAATACGCGAGAATGGAAAACTGGAAGTAATTCGAAGGAACGCCCGCAGCGTAGAGCGCAAAGGCTAAGACTGCCAAGAAGAAAAACGCGAAGGCAATGGCCAATCCAACGGACCGCAGGTACCCTGGTCGCGGACCGTCAATCACGAGGAGGCGAACCACACACCATAATCGCCCCCATCGTTTATATAGTTCCGCCCCTCATTTGATACGATGGGTGCTGGCCTTTGTTGATCCTACCCTGATTCTCGCATCATGCGTAGCCAATGGAGGTGAAAAGCGTGAGCATATCCGTATACAACACCCTTAGTCGGCAGAAGGAAGAGTTCAAGACAATAGAGCCGAAGAAAGTCAAGATGTACGTCTGTGGGCCCACCACGTATGACCATTCACACATAGGCCACATGAGAACCTTTGCGTTCTTCGATGTAGTCCGCAGATGGCTGGAATACAGGGGATACGACGTCACCATGCTCATCAACATCACGGACATCGACGACAAGACCATACGCCGAGCCAACGAAGAAGGAGTCTCATTCGCCGAGATCGCGGACCGTTACATGTTTGATTTCATCAAAGCACTCCAATCATACAATATTCGGCTACCAAACATCATGCCCAAAGCTACCAGCGTTATTGCAGATATGTACTACGTTATCCAGACGCTCATAGACAAGGGCTATGCGTACGTCGCGGAAGATGGGGTCTACTTCGATGTCGCAAAGTTTGAGGATTATGGAAAGCTTTCTGGCCAGAAAAGAGAGTTCCTGCTCACGGGAGTACGCATAGAACCGTCGCCGTACAAGAGAAACGCGGGCGATTTTGCCCTCTGGAAGAGAAGAAAAGAGGGAGAACCATTCTGGCACGCTCCCTGGATGGATGGACGGCCCGGCTGGCACATAGAGTGTTCAACAATGATATGGAAATACCTGGGCGATCAGATAGACATACACGGAGGAGGGACAGATCTAATCTTCCCGCACCACGAGAACGAGATCGCACAGAGCGAGGCGTTCACGGGCAAGAAGCCATTCGTCCGTTACTGGATGCACGTGGGTATGCTGAAGATAAACGGCGAGAAGATGAGCAAATCGCTCGGCAACTTTATCCGCTGGTTTGAAGCGCTCGAAATGGCACCTGCAGCAGCCTGGCGCTTCTACTACGCAACAAACGCATACCGCCAGCCCATGAACATAACGGAGGAAGGCATAAAACAGGCGCACGAAACGGTCAAGCGTGTTTACCGTGCTGAACAAGCCCTGCGATACGCAATAGAGGACAACGAGCTTGGAGACAATGACTTCGACCCAAGACCATACTTGGAGCGATTTGGAGAGAGAATGGATGATGATTTCGATACTCCTGGAGCAGTTGCAGCGATGATGGACTTCATCAACGCATTCCAGGGTAAGATATACAAGCTTTCCCCCGAATCCGCAAGAACTACGCTGGAAACGCTGAGAAAGATGATGTACATCCTCGGTCTGCCGGAAACAGGTGTGGACGGAAGAACCAAAGCAGCCATAGACGAATTAGTTGCCCTGCGAGGCGAGATGAGACAGGAGAAAAGGTACAACGTGGCAGATAGGATCCGTGAGAGGCTGACAGAGGTGGGCATCGAGCTGCACGACGGGAAGAACGGAACGAGGTGGTTCGTCGTCCCGTGAGCCTTTTTATTCTTCAAAACCCTTTTTCTTCCATGGAGTTCGCGGAGGCAAAGGATCACGGAGACATAACGATAGTGGGGATTCCATACGAGGGCGTGCTTTCTGGATTACCAGGAATGCGAGAGGGGCCGCTGTTCATAAGAAAGGCATCGTATCTCCTCGAATCGTACGTCCCCGCCCTGAGAGCGGATCTCAGAGACGTCCCTTTCACAGACATGGGGAACGTGGAGCTGTTTGGAACCCCCGAAAAAATCAGCGAAGATGTGGCAGAAGTCGTGGCAGGGATCAAATATCCCGTGGTGCTAGGAGGGGACCATACAGTTACCATCGGCGTGGTTAAAGATCTCATAAAGCGCTATGGTGAGCTTAACGTCATATACTTCGACGCGCACTGGGATATGAGGGACAGTTACGGAGAATCCACGCACTCGCACGCATGCACGGCAGCAAGGATCGCAGAGATGGGTGCGAAGATCACGTTCATCGGCGTCCGTTCTGGCGCAAAAGAGGAGTGGGAAAGAGGCAAAACGTACCCAAGGTTCAAGGCCGGCGAGAAATGGCCCTTCAAGTTCTCCGGACCGACGTACATCACAGTGGACATGGACGTATTCGACCCGGCATTTGCACCCGGCGTGGGGACGCCAGAACCAGCAGGGATCACGCCCAGGGAGTTCTTTGAATGGTTATACACTGTAGAAATAGAAAAAATAGTGGGTTTTGACGTTGTAGAGGCAAACCCACTAATAGAGGACCACATCACCCCAATCCTGGCTGCCCGCATCGTCAGAGATATGATCGCAAAAATGGCGGTGAGTAAGTAATGGTTTGGCGCAAGATCGCGGAAAAAATAAACGAAAAACGACTAGAGAGACAGCTGCGAAGATTCCCAAAAACGAAGGAATACGTTCTGCCATTGTTGGGCGAAAATAAAGACATCCTTGGAAAAATAGAGCGAGAGCATGGAGAATGGATAGAGAAAACGCTGGAAAATCTCGAAAGCAGTGAACGACAGGACGTAGTTCAAAAATTCGCCAGAATCGTGGCTGAGACTGCCAAGAGCAACCCCAAACTCATGGGAAGACTGAGAATGCTTATACCCAAAGACCCGGCATGGCTCCTGACTGTGCTGAAAAGGGTGGATCAACACGAGGACCATAGGGAAACCATCGGCGAAATCGTGCTGTATGACAAGATAAAGGACGAGGCAAGAATCGCAGAGCTCCAGAAACTGATGGATCAGCTCACTCCAGAGGAGAAGAAGATCCTACTCCTTGAAATCCATAACCACGCAATGCTCAAGGTTCCAAACGCTGCGCCAGAGGCTGCTCTAAACTACCTTGCGGCAAAAAGACCTGACCTACAAGAAACGATAGAGCGCATACTTGGCCGGAAAAAGGGGAACGGAAGGGTATCTCCCCTGCTTAAATAAAAGCTCGCTGTCTGCAAAGGGTGGGCAAAACAGGCCACGCAGATCTAAGGCTATGTACGGGGTTCGTACCGCAATACAGAGAGATCGTTCAGCTTGGAGGGGCCCTCCTGGAGTACATGGTGGACGAACTTGGAACGGAAGAAACGCTACGGAAGTTCTCAGACCCAATATGGTTCGAAGCAATGGCATCAGCCATGGGCTTCGAGTGGCAGTTCTCCGGAGCGACAACCGTGACGATGAGAGCGCTCGCAGAGGCAATACGCGGAAAGGAGGAAAGCCTCGGCCTGTGGATCGTGGGGGGCAAAGGAAATAATGCCAGAACGATCAACAAAGTCCCAGAAGAGCTAAAAGAGCCTGATGTGACCACCGCGAAGGTGGACTCGGCGCTCATACAGGACGGGTACGACATATACTTCCACGCGGTGGCGTGGGACAGGAGCAAGCATTGGATAGTCATAAACCAAGGCATGAACGCGAGGAACAAGCGAGCCCGACGATACCACTGGAGCTGGGAGAGCGACGGATATCTAAACGACGTTGTGGCCGTTGCTGGAAAACCAGAGCGGATCGTTCTGGACATACAAGCAAGCGACAGCAAGGAAAATAGAAAAACAATAGAGGACATCGTCCACGACGAGAGCCCAAAACGCATAAAGTACAAAATACTCTCACTACGACGAAGGCCCGGACAAGCAACGTTAACAACATACTTTGGGGACGTGGAAATTCAATGGATGCCGTACGCGTTCAAGATCCCAAGCAGGATAAACGAAGAGGCTCTACGAATCGCAAAGGATGCAGAAAACTTCCTGGACATCGTCAGAACGCCAGGCATCGGTCCATCAACGATTAGGGGATTATCCTTCCTCGCATCGCTCGTATACGGAGCTCCCGCGTCGTGGAAGGATCCTGTAAAATACACCTACGCCTTCGGAACAAAGGCAGGAAAGCCGTGGATGGTCGAACGAAAAGAAATGAGAAAAGCTGCTGAATTCCTGCGAAGTGCGGTGGAGGAAACAAAACTCGGGGTCAAAGAAAAGAAGAGGGCGGTGGAAAGGCTGGCGCGCCTCGTTAATGGAGATCAAAGGGCCCGCACGGTTATCCGCACGTAGTTGCCCTCGATCGTGTCTTCCACTGTTTCCCCGTCCAAACGCTGCTCCTTGCTAAAAGCAAGCTCCTGTATGCCTGCACGGGTGCGTAGCAGTTCCTCATGGGCATCTATTGCATCCCTGACTTCCTTGTCCGCCCAGATTTCAACGAGAATCTTGTCCTTCTCCATCAGGCCAAGCTTCTTGCGCATCTGCTGGATGCGGCGGAGCACCTCACGAGCAAGAGCTTCCCTGAGCGTCTCCTCGTCCAGCTTGGACGGCACCGCCACGACACCGCCATCGTACTCCTTGGCAACATAGTTCTCCGGCACGGAATTCTCCAACCTGAGGCGCTTGGCGTTCACGTAGCGAAGGAAAGCATCCCTGAAGGTACCGAAGGCATCTCTGTCGTCAGTAACAACAACGACATCCTGCACTGGCCACCTGAGACGTATCCCAGCATCGTGGCGCGCTGCGAGAACTGCTTCAGCAGCGGCCATCACCTTCTGGAACTCTTCCTCAAGACGCTGATTGCGCTGATGCTCCTTGGGCGTGGGGAAGTCCATGAGATGCACGCTCTCGGGACCACCGAAGGGACGAACCACATCCTGATAGATCTTTTCGGATATGAAGGGCACAAAGGGCGCCGTTAGAACCACTGTCTGCTTGAGAACGTCGTATATCGTCTGGTAAACCGCAAGCTTGCTGGGATCCCTCTCGGGGAGCCTCATGCGCTCGCGGACGAGCTTCACGTAGGTTCTGCTGAAATCGTTCAGTATGAAGTCTCTAAGCGCCCCAAGGGCCTTGTCGTGCCGGCGCTTGCCCATGTACTCCCTGACCTGTGCCGTTACGGTTTGGAGGCGCGATAGGATCCACTGGTCCTCTGGAGCAAGGTAGGACGTCCTCTTCTTCTCGGGATCGTAGTGGAACTGATCCACGTAACGCTTGAGAAGCTGTGCCAAATTCCAGTACGTATTCAGGAAGTTGTAATACTCCTTGACCTCGTCCCAGTCGAAGCGTATGTCCTCACCCACGGGGCGGGAGATGAGGTATGCTCGGAGCGTGTCCCTCGTGTACTTCTCTATGACGTCTTCGGGGGCCACCACGTTGCCCAGAGACTTGCTCATCTTTATTCCGTGGACGTCCAGAACGAATCCGTGCATAACAACGTTGTCGTATGGCCTCCTGTCAAAAACAATGACGCTGGTGATCATCTGGGAGTTCCACCAGCCGCGCACCTGGTCAACACCCTCTATCTCCAGGTCTGCTGGCCAATAACGGTCAAAAAGCTCCTTGTTCCGCGGATAGCCAAGTGCTGCCCACGTAGTTATCCCCGAATCAAACCAGACGTCCAGCACGTCCTGTGTTCTGTGCATCTCACCGCCGCACTTGGGACATTTCAGAACCACCTGATCCACCCAAGGGCGGTGAAGTTCTAAGTGCTCTGGCACCTTGACGGCCTTTTCAAGCAGCTCTTCCTTTGAGCCGATCACCTCAACGTGTCCACACTTGTCACACACCCATATGGGTGCTGGAATACCCCAGAATCGCTGACGGCTGACGGGCCAGTCACGGAGGTTGTCCACCCAGTCCTTGAAACGCTCGGTTGCCCAAGAAGGCGTCCAGTTAACCTTCTCCGCCTCGCTCTTGATCTCGTCCTTGATATCGCCGATCTTGTAGAACCACTCATCCACGGAGATGAACAACAGAGGCGTCTTGCAGCGCCAGCACACGGGATACTGGTGCTTTATCGTGCCTGCGTGCACGAGATACCCCTTCCTTTCAAGATCCTCGAGAATGACCTTGTTCGCGTCCCTCACGTACATTCCCGCGTATTTCCCCGCCTCATCCGTGTACGTTCCGTCGATCTTGACGGGGGAGAACACGGGAAGGCCGTACTCCTGTCCCACGAGGAAGTCCTCACGGCCGTGGCCCGGAGCAGAGTGCACAAGGCCGGTACCGTCTTCCATGGTAACGTAGCGCTCGGACATGACGACTACGTGTGGGAACTCCTTCTGTTTGGGCACCTCTTCCTCGAGGACGCCCCTGTATTTTAGACCGTTCAGCTTCTCGCCGGGGAACTCTTCCATAACCTCGTAGTTATCCCAGCCAACAGTCTTGGCAACTTCCTCGAGCCGGGGCTTTGCAAGAATGTAGATCCGGTCACCAACACGCACACGCACGTAGGTCTCCTTGGGGTGGGCCATTATGGCGACGTTGGCGGGGAGCGTCCAGGGCGTTGTTGTCCAGACCAGGAGGAACTCGTTTTCCTTGCCCTCCACGGGGAAAGCGACGAATATGGACGGGTCTTCCTTCTCCTTGTACTCCACCTCTGCAAAGGAGACCACGGTGCCACAGTGGGGGCAAACGTGAACGGGATACTTGCCCTTATACAATAAACCACGCTCATAGGCCTTCTTGAAGGTCCACCAGCCCGCCTCTATGTACTCGTCACGCATTGTGATGTAGGGGTTCTCCCAATCCATCCACACGCCGAGGTTCTTGAACTGATCCACCATTGCGTCTATGTGCTCAGTGGCGAACTCCTTGCACATGTTCACGAAGTTCTCCACGCCGATTTTCTCCTCGATCTCCTTCTTTGACGAGATTCCGAGCTTCTTCTCCACCTTGTTTTCAATGGGTGTGCCGTGGGTGTCGAAGCCAGGGC
>JALTCQ010000042.1 GCA_027074515.1 Microcaldota archaeon
GGCGGCCACAGTAAGGACAACGGGTGTATGGAACGTACTTGTTGCAACGTTTACAGTAGTAGAGGGCGAACTCAACGCGTGGGGGATTGTCTGCGGCCTTGTTCACGAGACGCTGGGAACCGCCAGCGGAGCCAACGGGAAAGAGCACGTGGGGCGGCGGACTCATCTTTCTGGGCTTTGCAGCCTCGGGGCGGGCCATACGCACGCCTATGAACGTCCCTGCCTTATCACGGATCTCCACACCGGCTATGGCAGAAAGCTTCTTCAGAACGTCGCCCTCAGCTCGCTGAAAGTCCACGACGGCAGAAGGACGGAAGTAACCAAAGGTGAGCAGGAATGGGTAGACGTAGGGCTCTTCTATGACCACCTTTCCGTCGCGGAAGAGGTGCGGCACGCCTGTTTTCTCCAAGAGGGACTTCACGGATGGCGGAAGAGCAGCACGTATGATCTTGTTCCCATCCTTCGCCACTTCGGCGCGCTTAACGGCCGAAATGATCTCTAACGCCTCGTCCTCGGACAAAATGCGGTAGTAGTGGATGTACTTCGGATGAAGGGGGATCTTCAGCTCCGTGGACATGCGCACGGCCGTGTACGGGTCTATGTGGAACGGATCCTTGACGTATTGGGCGTATTTGCCCTCTTTGTCCGCCCCCTTAAGCTCCAAGGCCCACCACTCTTCTACATAACCAGAAGGAACGAGCTTCTCGCCCGCCTTGCGGAAGTCACCGTAAGCGATGAGCGCGTCGCCGAGGAAGAGGATCTTCTTCACGCGATCGCGGAGCTTGTATGCCGTTTCAACGTCTTCCACCCTTACGACATCTCCATTATCCAAGAGAACAATGGGCCCCTCTATACCATCAACCGGAACGGCGCCCATTGCCTTGCCCGGCAACTCCCTCTTCAACTGGGTCCCAGTGGCGATGAACTCGCCGGTAATAACCATGGTGGCGGGATGGACACCCGAGGCCATCACACCAACGTTCCTGGACCGTCCGTAGCGCACACGGAATCCACCCCACTTGCCAGGGTAGGAGAACACGGGACGGCCCGCCACGAGCCCCTCCAAGTAAACAGCCAGGGAAGAGGTGCCACCCTCTGACTTGTGGTGATGCTTCGCCTCCAGCACCCAATCCCAGTCCAGCCCCAGCTTCTTTGCATACTTTGCAATCTTCTTTGCCTTTAGGAGAAGAGATTCACCCACAGCGATGGCGAGACCTCCGCGAACACGGTTGGACAAGCCTGGAAGATCCCTATTAGCCGAGACCTCAAAGGTTTCAGTGGGTTCACCATCTGGACGAACCGGAATATGTTCAAAAACGATCTCCAGCTCCTCCTTGGACGGACGATACTGGCGGGAGTATACGCGGAAGTAAAGGGACGTTTCCTCCACCCAACGCGCCTTTTCCTTCTCCGTGGGCTTCCATTGATCCAGTCCAACCCTGCGGCGGAGGTAATCGGCGAGGAGAAGAGCAAGGGCCGCCGCGGTGCCACCTGCGGATCGTATGGGCCCCGCGAAGCCGACGGAAACGTACTTCGTGCCGTCTGGATTCTCAAGAACGCGGACATCTGTAATGCCCTCTATGGGTGCCACCACAACTGCGTCCGTGTATATGAGCAGAGCAGCCTTGAGTGCCGCCTCCAAGCGAGCATCAAGGCTATCAAACTGGCCCAAATTCCCGTCCACGATCTCCTCCATAAGACGAACAGAGGTCATGAACTTGTCGCCGACTTCCTTGTGCAACTCCTCGTAGCGCTTGGCAAGCCCAGGAACGCCCAAAAGCGCCTCCGCCCTCTCGGACATGCGAACGGCGGGTTTAACCTCCACATAGGGCACGGGATCCAGTCCCTCGGCACGGGCGCGCTCCGCTATGGCCCACTCCTTCTTCGCTTGCTCCAGCAGTCGCTCAAAGTATGCCTTGATCTCGGGACGGCCAATGGGGATGTGGGAGTAGTCTATCTCATCCATTGCTCTCGCTCCTGTACACGGTGATCTCCTTCAACTTGTGGGTGCTCAGATCCAGTATGGGGATGACTCCAGGAGTGGGAACGTGGCCGTGCTCCAGCTGGAAGGGCGTTTGCTCCTGGAACGTGCCAGAGACAACAACTTCCACGCCCTTGTAGCGAGCGTAACCGTTCTTGTGCACGTGACCCGCGGTGATGACGTCAGGGATGCGCTCTATGACCATGTAGTCCCGTTTCTCAGGAACAATGGGGTTCTTCAGGCCGTACGTGAGCGTGAGATGCCTGTGCTTCAAGTATTCGACGAGGGCCTCTTCCGGGCGCGCGTAGTCAAGATATGGAATGCGGGAGATAACGTCATCCATGGACGTGCCGTGGTAGGTGAGGAACTCCACACCGTCGAGGGAGAAGTAGGATGGGGAGCCCACAAGGGTCACGTTGTCCCGCTCATAGAGCGCGGAAGCGTACTGTTTGGAGAGCATGGGCTGCGGCTCAAGGCGGCGCACCGCGTCGTGGTTTCCCGGGCCAACGATGACCTCTATGTAGTCAGGGAGCTCGTCCAAGTACTGGGCGAAGAAATCATACTGCTTGTAGATGTCCTTGATCTCCAATTCGTCTATCTGGGCAGGGTACACGCCCACGCCGTCCACAACGTCCCCATTGACGATGAGGTATTTCACCGTGCCCGCAAGTTCCCGGGATTTTTCGTTGCCTACCTTGCCCTTTAGCCAGTCGATGAACCTGCGCACGGCCTTCTCCACGTGAAGCCGGCTACCAACGTGCCAGTCGGAGGTGATCGCAACGGAGAGGGGAACGTCCGCGAAGTGTGGCTGGTGCTCAGGGATGTCCGGCCAGTATATGTCCTGAACGATGAACATGCCGCGGGAGCTTACGCGGCCGTGGAAGATAACCACGTCGTCGGGAAGCAAGGACTGGGCCTTCGCAGCGAGCTTCGGGTCAGACTTTGGGATAATGATGTTCGCGCGCTCGTCTTCGTCCTCTATAGTCACCACAAGGTTGCCACGGGCGCTCTCGCGAATCTCGTAGACCATACCCAGGACGTCTATCTCCTCCCCAGCCATGCGCTGAATGCGGGAGATGGGAACGAGAATTAGCTGTGGGCGAGCACGGAGGATCTTGGAGAGGCGCTCATAGCGGTCACGGAAATACTGGATGAAGTCGTTGACCGTTCCCTCGCAGAAGGACTTCCCGCTCACGTCAAGGTCATCGAAGATGCGTATCCTTCCATCATACTCCTTTGCAAGGGGATGAAAGTCCGTGCGCTCCACAACGACTTCCTTTTCAGGCGCGGGCTCTTCCACGACGTGTTCTTCAGGTGCCTCGTCCGTCTGCTCACGGGATAAAAGTTCTGCCTTGACAAGATCCGCGTCTATGATGAAATAGCCCTTAGATGCGAGAGTTTCAAGGATTTCCTGATAATCTGGACGAGATTGAAGGAGCTCCACGGCGTCCGGCGTCACTATGAGCTTTCTGGAGGCAATGAAGGAAACGATGTCCTGAGCAGCCCCCGAAGAATCCATCAGAAAAACCAAGGTGGGAGAAAGTAAAAAGGGTTCGCAAGTATGAGCGAAGATATACAAGTCACTTTATCTTCTCGCGGTAGGCCTCAAGCGCGCCAACGATCTGCCAGATCGCTGTCCTCGTGTGCATGGGCATATTTATGTCGTTGCTTGCCTCGTCCAGACGGTAAATCGCCTGAGTTATGTTCAGAACAGGATCGCCGTCCTGCTTGGAGACGAGGTCCTTCGCCTCTGCAACAAGCCTCCTGATGTTGCGGGGCACGGACGTGTCGTTTAGAATATCATCCATAATTTGCAGAATTTCCTGAATCTCCTTATCCATGGTACCACCCCAGTTCCCGTAGTATGCGCTCCCTCAGCGCCTCGACGCCTTCGCCGGTTTCAGCGGAGATCGCCAGCTCGGCTCCCACCCGCCGGGCCACCGCGCTCGGGTCGTCCAGCAGGTCCGCCTTGTTGAGCACCACTATAACGGGTGCCCGAATAATCTCCTTAACCTTAGTTAATAAATCCCTTTGCTCGTCCAAACCCTGCTCCGGATCAAAGAGGAAGACAACAACGTCCGCCAGATGTTGCAAAGCTGCCACCGCGCGTAGCTCCACGGGGTTCATGGACTCCACGGGCCTGTCAAGGAGCCCTGGCGTGTCAATAACCTGGAAGCGCTGGAAGTGGTGTTCAAAGTGCCCGATCATGAGGTCTTGAGTAGTAAAAGGATAAGATGCAATCTCCGGTTCAGAACCCGTGAGCGCGCGGAGGAGCGTGCTCTTGCCCGCGTTGGGAAAACCCGCCAGGACGATCGTCTTCTCATCGTAGCGGAGCTTTGGAAACTTCCTCACGACGCGGTGGAGCTTGCGGAGGAAATCAAAGGTCGGTTTATTCTTCTTGAGCACGTGCCAGATCCTCCCCAAATACATTTGGCGGGCGGCCTTTACCTCGGATAGTTTTTTCGCCCTGGCGATCCTCCACAACGCCTCGTCGCGGACGGAGGCCGCTATGCGCAGGATTGCAGGAATCTTACCTATCTCCGCCTTAACACGATCAAGAGGGGCATAAACCTCCACCAGTGCTTTCTGAAACTGGTTCAACTGGTCGAAATCTGGAAATTGTTTTGGAATGGCTCGAAGTTCCCTGGCGAGGATCCTGTCATATGTCTTTATGCGTATGTGCTCCAGTTTCTTCGCCTTTTCCAGCGAGAAACGGCCGGGAAGCTTCACGCTGCCCATTTGCTTGTTTGTCTCGCGCACCATCTTGCCGTATATCGTGTCTATATCCTTGACCATAGGATCACCGCCAGGAGAAGCACTATTGCTCCAAGCAAAGCCAGGACCGCCGCCTCGCTGTCGTCCGCCAGAACGATGGGAATTGGGCCGAGCAGAATCACCGCGCCCGTCTTTACCCGTGCTTTCCCGCCCAGAGAAAAGAGTATTCCCAAAGCAATAAAAAGCATTCCAAGTATTATTAGCAGGACACCAAGCTGGAGGAAATCCATCTGACCACCGGGTGTTCACATGGCTACTGGAGAAATATACAGGAAATATCATAAGAAGCTGTTGCTCATACCAGCGGCGCTCTTCGTCGTATACGTCATCCTCGCGTTCTTCGCCCCGGGCCTGAAATACGGCATGGATTTCAGGGGTGGCATACTCATCACGTTCAACGCACCAAAGGGCTTTGACGCCCACGCGCTGGAGCAGACCATACGCAAGGAGACCGGCGTCACCGACGTCCACGTGATTCCCACGATCACGTTCCAAGGCGGGAAAGAGGTTCCAGGGGGAATCGTAGAGATAGTATATCCCGAGAACATCTCAGAGAATACGACGGTAGAAACGAACGCCGCGGAACCGAGCATAGCAGCAGGAGCGAAAAGTTCCATATCCGTGGAGCAGTACAAGGACCATATCATAAAGATCATCCAGCAGAACGTACCCGGCATAAGCAACGTGGTGGTCAGAACCGTGGCGCCCAGCCTTGGAAAAACGTTCTGGCACCTGGCGGCCAATATGGCAATCTGGGCAGTTATCCTACTCACCCTGACCGTGTTCATCTTCTTCCGCGCCGGAACGCCCACGGCAATCATGATTGGATCGGCCATATTTGACATCCTGGGCATGCTGGCGCTTATGGCGCTCTTCAACATCCCCCTCAGCATGAACACCATCGTCATCCTCCTCATGATGGTGGGTTACTCCATCGACACGGATATCCTTCTATCCACACACTTGCTCAAGCGCACCCAGAGGGAGGAGGGAGACGCCTTCGCCCGCGCAGCAAGGGCCGCCAGCACGGGAATTCACATGAGCGGAACGACGCTGACCGCAATGATCTTCATCTACCTCGTGGGGTATATCACCAGCAACCTCGCGGTCATGCGCATCGCAAACGTTATGATCTTCGGCGTTATATCCGATCTCATCGTGACCTGGCTCCTTAACGCCCCAGTAATGATTGAGTTGGTGAGAAAACATGAGCAGCCCGTTGCTTAAGAACTGGAAGGTGCAGTTCCTCATCGCCATGCTTCTCCTGTCCGTAGGGATTATCCTGGCGAAGGGGATCCAGCTAGGCATAGACTTCAAGGGAGGAACGATACTCACGTTCCGTTTTGACAAGCCGCTGACGCAGGATCAGATACAGCAGTCAGCGCTCATCGTAAGCAAGCGTCTGGACCTAACGGGCCTCAGCAGCATATCCGTGAAGGCGTGGGGCAACCAATACCTCATTGTGGAGCTCAGCGAGACGAACCCTCAGAAGATAAAGGAGATAGAGAACTCCGTTCTCCGCCAGGGCAAGTTTGAGACGGTGGTGGACGGAAACGTCATACTCACGGGGAAGGACATCGTTGCCGTGAACCCCCCTGTGATATATCCTGCCCAGATGGGCTACAGCTGGCGCGTCCCGTTCCAACTATCTCCGGAGGGCGTTAGAAAGTTCTACACGGGTGTCCACGGCAAGTGTGACGTGACTGGAGAACACTGCGCCTACACATTCATGTACATAGACCGTCCCGCAGGTGCCGTGCTCCTCATGCCAAAGGACGTCTACGAGAATGAAAAGAAGGTCCCAGTGGAGCCGAACATCAACTCAACGGGCACGAGGCTGGACATAAACGAGTTCTTCGTCAACGCAGGGATTAAGCCCATCATAGTAGACAAAAACACGAAGATTGACGTTAATGCGCTCAAGGGCGCTCCCCTCGTGATTCTACACCCAGAGCTGAACTACTTGGTACCTTTGCTCAAGGAGAACAACATTCCCTACAAGATCGTGGAGCCTAGAAAGAACGTGCCGTGGATCTGGACCGCCACGAACCTCCAATCCGTTGTCCGCCTAACACCAGGCGTCACCAACGTGTCCCCGGAGAACGCGAATCCTGAGCTGGTCATAGAGGGCTGGGCACCCAACAAGAATGATGCCGAGCGCGTAACCAGCGAGTTAAAGATACTTCTGGAGTCCGGTGCGCTCCCAGCAGGGCTAAAGCTTGTCTCCGAGAGCAGGGTTCCCGCAACCTATGGAGAATACCTGTTCTACACGTTCCTCCTCGCGCTCCTCGCCGCAATGATCGCTGTGGCAACGTACATCGCCATACGCTACCGCGAATGGAGGGTGACGGGGCCGATAATCCTCACGATGGCCAGCGAGATCATAATGATCTTCGCCTTTGCGGCGCTGGTGAACTGGAAGATAGACGTGGCGTCTATGGTGGGCATCGTCGCCTCAACGGGTACTGGCGTGGACGACCAGATCGTCATCACGGATGAGCTATTGCGCGGCAGGGGCAAGGGCGAAGATGCAGAGAAGAAGGCAAAGATGGGTGTGATAGCAAGGGTCAAGAGGGCGTTCTTCATCATCTTTGCATCTGCCTCGGCGCTGACGGTGGCCATGATACCAGTGTGGTTCTCTGGGATCCCAGCGCTCAAGGGTTTCGCCCTAACCACAATCGTCGGCGTCCTTGTGGGCGTGTTCATCACCCGTCCAGCGTTTGCGGAGATCCTCCGCCACGTGCTGCACAAGGGGGCGTAAGCCCCCTTTGGTGATTCCCATGGGGCTTGAAAAGATCGATCCCTTCTACTGGTTCGACCGCTTCTGGTTCAAGCATCTGGGAAAGCCGAAGACGGTGGGCGAAAAAACCGTCTACTTCTTGGGAGAAGTTGTTTATTCCATCGCCCTGGCTTACATCATATATGGACTGCTTGCCCTGGCCCTACACACGTCAAAGCCCGCCGTTATCGTGGCTAGTAGCTCCATGGTGCCGCACCTGCACGTGGGAGACATTGCCATCGTTGAGGGCGTTCCGCCAGAAGAGATAAAAGCGCCTGAAGCGAACCTGGACATGAACCTCATGTGGAAGACCCTGGACGAGATCGGCGTGATTCGACCCATATACAACGATAAAGGAGTGGCGGTGAAGCTCGACGTGAACGGGGAAATCTATCCCGTGGAGCAGAACAACGATATCATCGTCTACTACAACCGCGTGGTGAACAAGGACATCATACACCGCGTTGTCTTGAAAATCCACGCCCGCGACGGCTGGTTCTTCCTTACAAAAGGCGACAACAACAAAACGAACCCAACGCTGGACCAGGACTGCCACTACGGCATGTGCGTCTACATCTACCCGATCCCCGCGAAGGACGTGTATGGAAAGGTTGTGGGCGTTATCCCATACCTTGGCATAATAAAAATATGGCTGCTCGGTGCGTGAAAATCAAAGAAGAGATTGAAGTTGAATCAGATCCGCCTTTGCACGCTCTATGGCTGAACGGATCGCCTCCACAGGATCCCCCTTTTTCACGCGGACGAACATGCGCACCTCGTCCACCAAGGGGTGGTCCTGCGCGAAGGCGGCAAAGTCCACGTTCTCGTCTTGCAGCAGATAGCCACGGACGAGCATGGCAATCGTCTTGTCACCGGTCATGGCAAACTCAACGGCGTTGTCCTCCTTCTTGATCAGCTTAACGTCCATACAATCACCTCGGTAGTTGTGGATTTCCATAATCCTCGGCAATCTTCCTGTGAACGCGTATCTTGCACCTCGGACAGTAGAGGTCCCTGCCCCTGCGAACGAGGGGTGTACGGCACTTCGGGCAGTACGCCTTGATCACGCCGAGCTTTGGTCCTTCGGTGGAAAGGTTCACGTAGAACTTTGCCTTTATATCAGAGATCTTGGCGCGAATCCAGTCACCCACCCCGAACTCGTCGCGAATGGACTTAACGTATCCACGCTTCACGTTGGAAACACGCAGCATGGCATAAGAAGATGGAGGTGTAAGACGGTAGCGCTTGGTGGAGTAGGGATAGAGCTCCACGAGAGCGTAGTTATCAAACGTCTGCATCACTCGCCCATAAACGATGGAGTTCACCACGTTCAGGCGCGGCTGCTTGATGGGCGTGTTCACGCGCACGGAGTAGTCCTCTGAGTCGTACTCTGGCTCGCCCACGACCGCGGCGTAAACGTCTCCATCATCTTCGTAGGCACCATCTGACGGCATAAACT
>JALTCQ010000043.1 GCA_027074515.1 Microcaldota archaeon
GATAAAAAAATGGGCTAAAGCCCTCAGTCAAAGTCCATGTCGCTGCCACCCTCATTCTCGTTACCACTGGACTTCTTGCTGGCCGCGATGATGTCGTCTATCTTCAGTATCAGGCGCGCTGCCTCGCTGGCAGACATGATGGCCTGGGACTTGACCTTGACGGGCTCTATGACGTTCTTCTCCTTCATGTTGGCGATGTCACCAGCAAAGACGTCAACACCCCAGTACTTACCGTCCTTCTCGCCAGTGTGCTTGGAGCGCAGGCGGACGATGGTGTCAATTGGATCCATACCAGAGGTCTCTGCCAGCGTTCTGGGAATTACCTCGAGGGCGTCGGCGAAGGCCTCTATTGCAAGCTGCTCCTTACCGCCGACCGTCTTTGCGTAGTCCCTGAGCTTGATGGAGAGCTCCATCTCCGCAGCACCACCACCCGCAACGATGGCGCCGCTCTCAATGGCAGAGGCCACCGCACCGATGGCGTCACGGAGCGCACGCTCTGCCTCGTCAACCACGTGCTCTGCACCACCGCGGACGAGGATGGTCACCGCCTTGGGGTTCTTGCAGCCCTCCACGAAGATCATGCTCTCGCCAGCAACCTTGCGCTCCTCAACAAGGTCTGCCTCGCCAAGGTCGTCGGTAGTGAGATCCTCAACGCGGGTGACGATCTTGGCACCGGTTGCACGGGCGAGCTTCTCCATGTCGCTCTTCTTCACACGGCGGACAGCGAGGATACCTGCCTTTGCGAGGTAGTGCTGGGCCAAGTCGTCAATGCCCTTCTGAACGAAGACAACATTCGCCCCAGAGGCCTTGATCTGATCAACCATCTCCTTCAGCATCATCTCTTCCTGCTCGATGAACGCCTGGAGCTGGTCTGGGGACGTGATGTTGATCTTTGCGTCAGTCTCAGTCTCCTTGACCTCGAGGGCGCTGTTGATCAGGGCAATCTTTGCCTTCTCAACGCGCTTGGGCATCTGTGGGTGGACACGCTCCTTGTCAATGACGATGCCCTTTACAAGCTCCGTGTCGGACATGGAGCCGCCCTGCTTCTTCTCAAGCTTGATCTGGTCGATGTCAATGACGATCTTGTCGTCATACTCTTCTGCAACCATCTTGACGGCATCAACCACGATCTGTGCAAGCTTCTCCCTTGCCTCCGTGATCTTGGAGTTCAGGGCGGTTGCGGCGATCTTCTTGAGCACCTCGTCGTCATGAATGTTTACGGGATCTCCGATGTCCTTGAGAAGCTCAACGGCCTTGTCCGCGGCCATGCGGTAACCCTTCATGATGATGCTCGGGTGAATCTCCTGGTCGAGGAGGCGCTCAGCCGCACCCAGGAGCTCACCGGCGATAACCGTTGCAGTGGTCGTACCGTCGCCAGCCTCCTCGTCCTGGGTCTTGGCGACTTCCACCATGATCTTGCCTGCGGGATGCTCGATGCTCATCTCCTTGAGAATCGTGGCACCGTCGTTCGTGATCGTAATGTCTCCGAGCTCGTCCACGAGCATCTTGTCCATACCCTTTGGACCGAGAGTCGTTCGAACGATGTTCGCAACTGCGCGGGCCACAAGAATGTTCAGCCTCTGGGCGTCACGACCCACAACACGCTGGGCACCCTCACCGAGGACCACACCCTGCGTACCCTGCTGAATGTTCACCATCTCGTACCACCTCCATAATTTATGATGGACATACACTCATACAAATGCATGCCCAGCAATGTTTTTAAGGGTGGTGAGCAAGGGTTAAAAACCGAGAAAACGTTGTTTACTCATGTTCAAGTTTGAATGGTCGGGCAAGAAGTTGAAAACGCCCTGGAAGACGTACGAGGCAAGTATTAGACGAATTTTTGACCTGAAGGACGTGCTTCTGGACGAACCGAAGGAAGATGGAGACGCATACTACATGTTCCGCGGCGTTCACCGCCCAGAGGACGAGAAAAAGTTCGAATTCTACAATGTCCGCTACGACATCACAGTAATCCCACCGAAGATGATCGGGAGAGAATACATTAAGACGTACGGGCACTACCACCCAGAGGCAGAGCCAGGACTATCCTACCCGGAGGTCTACGAAGTTCTGCAGGGTCATGCTCTCTTCCTACAGCAAACGTCGGACGTATCCGAACTTCTTGTGACGGAAGCGAAGGCAGGAGACGTTGTAATTATGATTCCGAACCACGGGCACGTTACTGTAAACGTTGGAGACGGGCCGCTCATCATGGCAAACCTCGTATCGTCGAAATTCTCGTCAAACTACGAACCGGTGAAGGAAAAACACGGCTTTGCCTGGTACTACACAGCGGAAGGCTGGGTAAAGAACGAACACTACGATAAGCATCCTGAGATACGAGAAACTGAACCAAATGCTATACCATCGGACATATACTCCCTGTTCGTGGACTATCCACACCTCTTCGACTGGCTGAACCGACCGAGCAGGCTGTGGTGAGGGCATAAAAAAACAGCCACCCACATTCATAGGATGGGTGTCCAACCGGGAGACGTCGTGGAAATCGTGAAGGACGGGGTGACGTACAGGGGGACCGTCCTGCCGAGAACCGAAGAAATCCCCGACAACGTTTTGGTAATTAAGCTCAAGAACGGCTACAACATAGGGATCAAAATCACGCCCGAGGCGGAGATACGAATTATAGCAAAGGGGGAACCCCCCAAAAAGTACAAGGCGCCAGTAAAAGTTGTGAAACGGGAAGATTTACCAACGGCAGCCATCGTTGCAACCGGAGGGACTATCGCTTCCCGCGTGGACTATAAGACCGGTGGAGTTGTTGCAGAGTTCACTGCGGAGGACTTCCTGCTATCGTTCCCCGAGATCGCGGAGCTGGCGAACCTCCGGCTGAAACAGGTGTCAAACATCTTCTCGGAGGACATGATGCCAGAGTACTGGGTGAAAATCGCTGAAGGCGTTGGAGAGGTCATCAAGAAGGGTGTTGACGGCGTGGTGATCACCCACGGAACGGACACAATGCACTACACCGCCGCGTTCCTCTCCTTCGCACTGAGAAACGCTCCCGTTCCTATCGTCCTCGTTGGAGCACAAAGATCATCGGACAGACCTTCTTCCGACGCAGCAATCAACCTCATGAACGCTATAAACGTCGCCGTGAATTCCGACCTCGCTGGGACGTTTATCGTCATGCACGAAACCATGAGCGATGACTGGACCACAATCCACCCGGGCACAAGAGCGCGAAAGATGCACACGAGCAGAAGAGATACGTTCAAGACGATTGGAGATAGACCTGTGGGCCGATCCCTCGTTCTAGCCAGGGGCGGGCGGATAGTAGAGAAAACGATCGAGATCTGGCGGGACGAGTTCAGAAGGCGCGGACAGGAGGGCTTTAGAGTTGATGCAAAGATCAATCCGAACGTCTTCCTGCTCAAATCGGTCCCAGGACTCAGAAAAGACATATTCGAGAGGATTCTAATGGAGCACGACGGCGTCATCATCGAGGGGACTGGCCTTGGCCATGTAAGGCAGGAGCTTATTCCTTCGATCGCCGAAGCGACGGAGAGCGGCGTTTTCGTGGGCATTACGCCACAACCGCTCTTCGGAAGGGTACATCCGCACGTCTATTCCACAGCGGTAAAGATGGTGAGCGTAGGGGCTGTTTACCTTGAGGACATGCTTCCGGAAACAGCCCTTGTTAAACTCATGTGGTCGCTCGGTCATTCAAAGGATCGCGAAAGGGTGAAGGAAATCATGCTGACGAACTACGCGGGAGAGATAACCGAACGCTCCCGCCCCAACGCGTTCTGGTGATGCTCATGCGCGTGATCGTAGTTGCGGGGCTTCCTCGGTCTGGAAAGGACTCCTTTGCGTCGCTCCTCCCGTGGAAGAAGATTGTCTACTCAGAGCTGATCAGAGCGTGGGCAAAGAAGGAAATCAAGGACAAGAGAGAACTGGGGAAGATTGCGGATCAGTGGCGGGAAGAGTACGGAAAGGACTATCTGACAAAGCTCGCCCTGATGCTGGCAGAGGAATACGGGGAAGACACGATCGTTCTGGTTGGCCCGAGGACGGTAGAAGAGGTGGAGTTCGTCAGGGAAAACGTACCGGAGCACACAGTGGTATGGGTCGATGCGGACGAAGCAGTGAGACGGAAGAGAGGCGCCGATCCCGAGCGAGAGAAAGAGGATATAGAGCGCGGGCTGCTTGAAATACGGAAAATGGCTGATGTCGTGATCGGAAACAACGGAACGTTAGAAGAATTGAAGGAGAAAGCGGATTACTTCGTCAAGAACCTTGAATACTACCTCGTCGGGCTGAAGAGCGGGATTGAGATACACCAACAGCTGGACACGCATAAGCTGTTCTGCTCATGCCCATCAACGCTGCGCGACGACGAGCCTGACGTTGTGGTGGAAAGGTTCCAGCGCCCAGTGGCTTCAGAGATGGGGACATTTGACCCTGCAGCGCTCGCCGAGTTCAAGAAGGGGAGAAAATATATATACCAAGCGTACTCGGACACCACGTGTCTGGTAGAACTGGATGAAGAGCCACCGCACGCACCCAACGAGGAGGCCATTGACATCACGCTAACCTTCGCCGAGTTCGTCCATGCAAGGACAGTGGACATGGCGCAGGTCATGAGAAAGATGGTGATCGACGGATCCAACACGTCGGGCTTCCAGAGGACTATGCTCCTTGCAACGGACGGTTGGATCGATGGGAAACTGTCAAAAATCCGCATACAGACAATATGTCTAGAAGAGGATTCCGCACGCCCCATTGAACGCAGTGATGACTACGTTATATACCGTGTAGATCGACTGGGCATACCCCTCATCGAGATAGCCACGGGTCCGGACATGCACACCCCCGAAGAGGTAAAGGAAGCGGCGGAGCGCATTGGAATACTCTTAAGGGCAACGGGCAAGGTCAAGCGCGGGCTGGGAACGATACGTCAGGACATAAACATATCCATCCGCGGCGGCGCGCGAATAGAGATCAAAGGAGCCCAGGACCTTGACCTTATCCCAGAGTACGTGAAAAATGAGGTGCGTCGCCAGAAGGGGCTTCTGGAAATTAAAGACGAGATGCGCAGGCGAGAGTTAGAAGAGAAGGATTTCGAACAGGAAGTCGTGGACGTTACAGATATCTTTTCAAACACCGGAGCGAAGTTCGTCAGGAAAACAATAGAGCGCGGCGGAAAAGCCCTTGCTATACGCGTTCCCAAGATGAGTGGGCTGATCGGGAAGGAGATACAGAAGGGTAGAAGATTTGGAACGGAACTCTCGGACTATGCGAAGGTTTATGCAAAGGTGGGCGGACTTCTGCATTCGGACGAACTACCCAAGTATGGAATCGCGGAAGATGAAGTAGAGGCAGTTAGAGAACGTTTGAACTGCAAGGAAGATGACGCATTCATCATCGTCGTTGATTCAGAGGAGAAGGCAAGGAAAGCACTGGAAGTTGTCAAGGAACGTCTAAAGCAAGCGCTGCACGGCGTTCCCGAGGAGACAAGGGGGCCAAATCCGGACGGAACAACGAGGTTCATGCGTCCACTACCAGGAGCTGCCAGGATGTACCCAGAGACGGACGTTCCTCCCGTATTCATAACAGAGGATCGGCTGAAGCGCATAAGGGAGAATCTGCCACCACTACCCGAAGAACGCTACGAAGAGTACAGAAAAATGGGGCTGAACGAGGAGCAGGCAAGAACATTGGTGAAATCCAGGTACGTGTTCCTCTTCGACGAGCTCGTTTCGGAGGGCGTGGATCCCAAGACTGCGGCGAACATTTTGCTGACATTCCTGCCCTACTGGAAGCGTCAGGGCTGGGAGCTGACGGAGGAACAGATCAGGGAACTGGCCCTCGGCTACAACAAGAAGTATCCCAAGGAGGCACTTGACGACATCGTTCCGGAGCTAGCAAAGGGTAAGAAACTGGACGACGTGCTGAGGGAGAAGGGCATAGAGATACTGGACGAGGAGAAGATCAGGGAATTGGTTGCAAAGATCGTCGAGGAGTTCAAGGCAAGGGGAGAGGAGCCAAGGATGAACGTGATCATGGGGCGTGCCATGGCAGAGCTCAAGGGAAAGGCACCGGGCAAAGTCGTTGCAAAGATCGTCAGGGAGTTACTTCAGTAGCCGCCGGTGCCCTGCACTCTTTAACTCCTTTGAATGGAGTTCTTCCAAAACGTCTAGTGGAAACACGCGCTCCGCGAGACTCGGATCCCTGCGAGAAAGTATTCGTCTCGCGTGATCAATTTTCTCCTTCGGGACAAAGAAGTAAGACAGGTGTGCCGGTATCTGGACAATGTACTCCTCTCCAGGCTCGAGAACGCCGTAGCGATCGTAGTGCTCTGCAGTATTCGGAAGCTTTGAAACGGTAGCAACAACGACCGGATACAGATCCTTTTCTCTCAAACGGCGCTTGGAAAAAAGTGAGTGAAGTTTCGAAGACAAGGTCCTGGACAAGCTCTGAATATATGCCCAATCCTTCCGATTTCCGAGCTTAGCGGAGCGCACATCGTCGAAAATGGAGCGAACCTCGCTCAGCACCCCCTCATCCAAGGCGCGAGATACAGCAACGCTATGTTTCGCGTACTTTGCAGCCAGAATAGGGTCCCTCGTTACAGAGACAGCGCGCCGGGCAACAGAACCGGGCTCAAGAGCAAAGAACTGCTCGCCGGTAGGTGTTACAATGTTTCTCCGCTGAAGCACGTTCCAGGGAGCAATAGCTCCAATTTCAGCCACTCCGTGAAATACAGGGGATGCTGTGCCGTGAAAGACGAGCCATTTCTTGCGGAACCTGCCATGATCTCTCCGCACGAGATCCATGAAGCGTCTTAGCTCGTCTGTGCTCATCTGAACACCCTTTTCCCCTTATTCTCCAGATACTCCACAAGCAGCTCTAGGGGAAAGATGCGGTATGCAAGGCGCGGTGCGAGCTTTTTTGCATGCCAAATATACTTGGACGGAACGAAGAAAAGCGCCTCGTTTGCTGGGATTCCCACAACCAACTGCTCACCTTTCTCCGCGCGCACCTTCGGATCTAGTTCCTTTACGTAGGGAGCATTGAACGCCCGCACTGCAACGACAACAGGGAAGTGCTTAACACGTGAATAGTCGTGAAACCCCTTACGGAGGGCCGATGTGAAGTTCTTCCACTCCGAAAGAGTGTAACTCTCGGGCCAGGTGTCCAGATCGCCCCTGTGGATCAACCTCAATTTGAACATGTTTTCTTCTAGATTCCTAAGGCGATCCTCGCTGAAGAACTCCTTAACCCGATCAGCCTCAGCGTAGCTCAACGCGGTACGAAGATCGCTCGTCAGGGATACTCCATAGTCCCGAACATCCTGCTGTGAGAACTCATACCTACCACGCATCGTGCGTAAAGAGTAATCTCCAGCAAATTCTTGATCGTGTGGTGAAAGAACTCCAAAGTGTCGATTGATGCTAGGGAGCGCACGGGAAGATGTGCCGTGGAAACGCAACGCGTTGGGATCCTCTGGAAGATTCCTCTTAAGCCGTCTTCGCTCACGGATGAGATCTACTACGTACTTATTTATCCTCTCCTGCACTCAACAACACCTCTTCAAATACTTGGGGATCTGCATCTGTCTTTATACCCTTGTCTGACCAGAGAACGCGCTCCGCCACGAACCCTTGATCACGCAGGGCAGATGTGATCACATCAAACCGCGGGATCTGCTTTAACTTCAGCCGTTTTGACCAGAGATGCACGTTGTAATAGCCAAGAACGTCGGGCTCTCGCGAAGCAAGTTCAAGTATCTTTTTACTCGCTCGGGTATAGTCACTGTCCCAGCGCTCCAGTGCACACCTTGCAAGTTCACGATCCTGCAACGGGCCAGTCCAGATGGGCCCATATTGCTTCCCATCAATCTCGTAAAATCCGATCTGCTTTGCATTCTTCGTTATTAAAGAGGGCTTCTCGCGTAGGCGAGCAACGACACGGACATGGTGCTCGTACGTAAACGCGAGGACAGGTTCGATTCCCTTTCCGTGAATGGCCGCTGCGTGGAAGAGGAGAAAGTAAAGAACGCGTGCCATGAGCTCGGGATACCATTCGGGCTTTCGGAGAATCGTTCCGTACTTGGCAAGGGCCTGCTTTGGCGACGCACCGGAGAGTGGTCTAGTATCCGTGGCAGAGACGAGAAGATAACCGCCAGAACGAACGGCGCGGGCAGCAGACCAGATGAACGGAGCCGGAGAACCAAAGGGATCCAGGTCTACGGCCCAGAAGCGCTCTTCGTTGCAAAGTACACAGAAATCTTTCTGATAGAATCGGGCGTTGACCCCATATTTCTTCGCGTTTTTCTGAGCTAGGTCAATCGCTCTTGGGTTGATATCGTTGAACGCAATCTCAGGAATCCCGGATTCAACGAAATAGCGGACGCCACGGATCCCTGTTGCTGTCATTCCGTCCAGGACGTCCTTCGGTTTCAAAACGGATAGCAAGAGCGCGGAAACGTCACGGTTCACGCGAGCAGCACGGGGGTTCAAGAATACTGGAACGTCCGCACTCTGCCAGGACGTCTCTGGGTTCGGAACGAGGAGTTCTACCTTGCCTTCGCGATAGGGTACCAGCTCCACGTAAGAATATGGTGGCATTGTTTTTAGCAGCTGCGGAGGTGCAAAGCGCAGAGAAGAACATCCCCGTATGTAAGATGCGCGTCCTTGCTGCGGTTATACGAGTCCAAGAAGCGCAGCACGTACGGACTAGGCGCAGAGCAGCGTGACGGAACAAAGAGGTTATACTCCCGTGACGGGTATGCTGCAGCAGCAAAGGGATCAGAACCGTGGAACCATTTCGGCAAAGGATATTTTGGAAACACAACGAGGGCGTGATCTTTGAGATCATTCGGGGCAACGAGAGGAGCTGCGTGGGCGCCAACGCAAGCCAGCGGGACCCAAGCATTGCTGACA
>JALTCQ010000044.1 GCA_027074515.1 Microcaldota archaeon
GGCGTTCTTGGGGTGCTGTTGGGAGAGAAAGAAATAAAAAGGAGTAACGCGTAATATGTGCGAAGCGGCGCAGCCGCTTTAAGAAAAAGGAGGTGGATCCCGATGGCAGAGCTTAAGTTGGCTCAGATCGAGAGGATCATGAGGAAGGCTGGCGCGCAGCGCATCTCTGCTGACGCAAAGGAGGCACTTCGCGAGATTCTCGAGGAGGTTGCCCTCGAAGTCGCGGGCCTCGCAGTCGAGATCGCACACCACTCCGGCAGGAAGGGTGTGCAGGCAGAGGACATCAAGCTCGCAGCCAAGCAGCTTCTTGGGTGAAATCCCACCCACTTTTATATTTTTGGAATCCTGCGCTTCTTCTTGGGCTTGTGACCATATGCTACGTAGGCAAACAAGAAAAGGAGAGAAAGCACGCCGAGTAGGGCCGGAAGAATGGAACCACCACTCTCCGAAGATCCGTGCAGGAACGGCTCCGCCACCGCCAGCGCAAGGACGTAATCACCGCGTTCAAAGGCGGATTTGGCTACGGAATAGTCCCTCGCATGATCAGGCAGACGGGAGAGCGCAGCAACCGAGTAACGTGCCTTGGCGCGCAGGGAGTCCTTCTCGTCCCGCAGGACGTTGTACAGGACGTGCAAGGACTCTGAATCGCCAGAATTGACAAGATCTGTGGCGGAACGGAGCGTCTGAGCAGAGAACGGTAGCAAATACGTGACGTTGAGCTCAAGGGCCCTACTGTAGTAGGCATTCAGCTCAGAAATCAGCTGCAGAACGTTAGCTTTCAGAGTATCCAAGACTTTTGGACGGTAAGATGGAGGAACCACATCAAAGGAAGTCACCGTGGCAGCAGATGAAACGCGGGGGGAAGGAAGATTCATTTCCTGGCTAGCAGCAAGCTCCGGAGGTGCATACGACGTTACTGCACCGACCTTTAACATTCTGGAAGAGTACGGGTCAAGACTCAGATTACAGAGCGTGGCGTTTCCCTCAGAGGCACAGAAGGACGGTGGGTTGCTAACAGCGAAGGGAAAAACGACAAGGCCGTGATATTTGTACCCCGAGTCGTTGTGGATCGTGATACTCCCGCCCTTAGATTCCCAGCTAAGAACAGGGACTTCTACGACGGCAGAGGAGTTGGGAGGGAAATATAGGTAGGTTCCAGAAACGTAGCTGAGACCGTCTGTGCTCAGAACTCGTCCGGAAAGGCGATAACGAACCGGCACTCCTGAGTCGTTGGTTAATCGAACCCTCGCATAGCCCATTGAGTCCCCAAGGTGCTTGGACTTCAAGGGAACGGGATATGCGACGATCTCAAGAACCGCAGAGCCACTACCGCTTAGAACTGCAACGTTTCCATCGATGGAGACTTGCAGGCCGTTTGCTTCCAGTGTTCGGTACCCCGCTACGCGGAAAGGCAGGGAAACAGAACGGCGGGAAGAAAGGCCAGGAATACCAAAATAAACCCTCGTCCGCACCGTGGAAATCTCCTGTGAGTCAAAGAAGCCGTCGTACTCGAATCGGAGCGGCGCACAATCAGAAACCTGTCCATACTTTTGGCGAAGGGAGAGGAGATCGGTAACTGCGTCGCGGAGATCTGACTCACAGCGAAAACGCTTCGGGAGGGATTCCAGCTTTGTCTCAAGGTCTGGCACGTTGCAAAACGCGGCCACGTGAGCAAGCTGATCCAGCATCTTGGAGTAGGATGAATACAGAGCAGAGGACCGCAGCTCGTTCTCCTTCCGCTCGCGGAACGCGAGACAGCAGTCTAGCCGTTGCGAAGCATCGCCCTGGTAGCACGGGTAGTCCGTCCAACAAGAAACAGAACGCTCACAGGACTTCAGCATAGCCTCTGTGGAAGCGTAGTTCCGATCCAAGAAATAGATGTCCAGCCCGTCCTTGCAGTATAGGAGACGGAGGGCGATGTTGTTATCTGACTTTATGGCAGATACGATGGCGGGGATGCGAACACGGGCGTAATCGCTGCGCGGAGAGTACTTTGACAGGAAACGCTGGCAACTACTGGCGAGACCATCAAGGGCGGCGTAATCATCGGCTAAACTATAGTAAAGATCCTTCAGCGCATCACGAGAAGACCGTGCACGGCTCCACCACACGATGTAGTTCGAATCACGCGAGCGGTAGCGAGAAACAGCGTTGTAGGTATCCCAATAAAGTGCATCGGCCTTCGCACGAACAGCGGCAGAATCACCAGTAGCCACCGCGACGGCACGGTACTTTATCGTGTTTGGTGCGATGAGTCCAAGGTACTTTGAGTTCAGAACGGAGTAGGCAGAGCGGTTGAGCTTGGATGAGAGGTTAAAGATCTCGTTACGCAAGTCTTCAGCATCGTCCAGGAACGTCCTGGCCTGTTTGTCCGCATCATCGAGGGATGAGAAGTAGGATTCCATGAGAGAACGGTATGCTGTGAATACTGAGTCGTGGAGGCCAACGGAGCTATCGAGAACCGCTGTATTGGGCCCAAAATTGCCGGTGATTGACATAGCAATCGTGGAGACGAAATAAACCAAGCCAGAGTAGTGCGATGGAAGCGAGTTAGTAAGGCGGGCTGCTTCTGGAACATACGTGCTAATGCGGGAGAGTAATTCGGAGCGCGAGCGCAAGTACCTCTGAATGGCGGCGGAAAGGGGGCGGTT
>JALTCQ010000045.1 GCA_027074515.1 Microcaldota archaeon
CGCCACGCAAAGGAGACCGCAGAACAGGCAGGAATCGACTGGGAAGAGTTCAAGGAGAACATGAAGAAGGCGGGACTCATCGAGTACGACAAGAAGAAGCGCAAGTACCGCGTGAACACAAAATAAAATCATATTCTTTCAAATGATTTCATGAACGTCCAGCTCGTGACGCTGTCGTTCGTGACGGGATTCGTGGTTGGAGCGGTGTTCCGGGTGCTCCACTTGCCCATCCCAGCCCCCGACAATCTCGCAGGCATAATGGGCATCATCGGGATCTTTGTGGGCTACGTTATTCTCAAGGCGCTGGGGATTTAAACACCCACCAGCCAATCATTTTATGACCGAGGAACTATACCTAAAAGACCACTACCTGAAGGAGTTCGATGCGGAGATCGTTGAAGTAGGCGATGATTTCGTTGTTCTGGACCGGACCGCATTCTTTCCCCGTGCTTCTGGCCTGGAAGGGGACACTGGGAAAATAATAGCGGATACTGGAGAATACAAAGTAATTGGGGGTAAGCGAGCCGGTGACAAAGTAATCCACTTCTTGGAGACAACAGATGGCCTCGAACCAGGCATGCGCGTTCACGGAATCATGGACTGGGAGAACCGGTACAGGCAAATGAGGCTACACACGGCGTCGCACATCGTTGCATCCCTTTTCTACCAGAAGTACGGCGCAGAGATCACAGGCGGCCACATAACGGCGGAGAAGGCGAGGGACATGCTCAACGTGGATCAATTAACGCCAGAGATGATCGACGAAGTGTTCTCCGAGGCCAACGAGATTGTCAGGAAGGCGATCCCCGTCAAAGTATACTGGCTGCCCCGCGAGGAGGCACTGAAGATCCCCGGTATCGTGAAGCTCGCCGCGAGGATGCCGCCGAACATAGAGCGCTGGAGGATCGTTGAGATTCCCGGGGTCGATATCCAAGCAGACGGTGGACCACACGTGGCAAATACCAAGGAGATCGGAGAGATCGTCTTCCTGAAGAAGGAGAACAAGGGCAAGGGCAAAAAGACGATTCACTTCACGGTGCGGCCATAGGATCTTTCTTTTCTTCGTTGCGTGGGTTTCTTTTAACGTACCTGTTGAAGACGTACTTCCTGGCCCCTACATGCACCTCTGTCTTCTCCTTTTTGATATGTACCGGGAACGCATCGGGTGCCTCAAGAAGATTTCCTGCAAAGTCCCATAAAGCGTCCATACCTGTAGAGTCCTTATCCACGAGACACGATTCTAAACACGTCCATTCTACTCCCTCCAGAAGCGTAAGTGCACTCTGCGCCGGCTAACGCTCCGATACACCGCCTCCACTATAAACGCCGCCGCGAATATTGCAAAGAACAGAGTAACGCTACCAGGGTGCGTCTCTGACACCTTGTACAACAACGTCAACAGAGCAGAGAACGTCAAGAACGCAG
Source organism: Microcaldota archaeon (assembly GCA_027074515.1). Taxonomy (GTDB): domain Archaea; phylum Iainarchaeota; class Iainarchaeia; order JAADDC01; family JAADDC01; genus SZUA-1452. Next base: position 1,426 of record JALTCQ010000045.1, read on the forward strand.
CTGTGCCAACGATCCAGGGATTCGCCCGCAACTGTTTGTGCAACATTAGAGCACCGAGGTTCACCAGACCAAATATCAGAAGGAACCCCGCACTCCCAAGGAGGGAGATACCACCGAGGTTGATCGTATTCACCATGACGATGGCCAAGAGCGTTACAATTGCAAGCCCCTCCGTGCTTTCGGTCCAGCCGTTCAGATGCATGTCGGGTAGCATTCCATCCTTGGCAAGACTGTATGCTATGCGAGCAGATCCATATACCGTCGCATTTATGGCTGAAGCGGTGGATAGCAGTGCTGCAATCGCTATGAGGACGAAGCCAACGCTGCCCAGGAACGGGCGGGCGGCCTCTGCAAGAGCATAGTCCTTGGCATGGTCCAGGGCGGCAGGACTCATGTGCCCCAGGGCTACAATTGCCACGAGGACGTAAACGGCAATTACAGTGAGTACGGAGATGTAATACGCCCGTGGAATGTTCGTCAAGGGGTTCTCTATGTCTCTCGCAGTGTTTGCAATGAGTTCAAACCCCTCATATGCGAGGAATATGAGAAAGCCCCCTGCGATGATGGATCCCCAGTCGCCAGAGATTTTTGAAAAGTTACCCCATTGCACGCCGTAGAGACCTATCAAAACGAAGAGGAGGAGGATAGCAAGCTTTATTCCAACGATGATGTCTTCTGTGTGCCCCACAGCCCTTGCGCCACGCAGGTTCAGCCACGCGAAGAAGAGGAGAACGATTGTTGCAAAGATCTGCCCTGCTGGCCAAAATCCCCAGCCAAAGAGGGCCGCAAGGTATGCACCGAAGGCGTGGGAGTACAGGGATAGCATAACGACGTAGCTGAGCAGAAGGAGGAGGTTCACCGCGCCGACGAAAAGGCCGTTTCGATACGCAGCAGCTATGAACTCGACGGTTCCGCCTTCAGACGGTACTGCCACCGAAAACTTCGCGTACGAGTACGACGTCAAAAGCGCAGCGATTCCAGCGAGCAAAAACGCCAGGGGTGTTCCGTACCCCGCGTACTCCGCAGCAAGCCCGAGAACTGCGAAGATCCCGCCACCGATCATCCCGCCGATACCTATCGACACGGCTTCCCTCAGTCCGATCTTCCCACGTCCAGCCACGAGAAAAGAACGGGCCAAATCTTTATGAATAGTCAGCGTTAAAAACCCTCTTCACCAAAATAATCCTGCGCTTATGCGCCGTAACCCAGCAAGCCGTCGGGC
>JALTCQ010000046.1 GCA_027074515.1 Microcaldota archaeon
TAGTCAGTTGAATAATCCTGCATAAAAAAGTGGTGGTAACATGGAATACGAGCTCCCTTGGACGGAAAAATACCGACCCAAGACCCTGGACGAGATGGTGGGGCAAGAGGAAGTCGTGGCGCGCCTCAAGGCATACGCCAAGAGCAAAGAGATGCCGAACCTCCTGTTCGCCGGACCCCCTGGCACGGGAAAGACAACAGCTGCCATGGCGTTGGCGAGGGAGATCTTCGGCGATTCCTTCGAGCAGAACTTCCTGGAACTCAACGCATCTGACGACAGGGGCATCAACGTGGTCCGCGAGACCATTAAGGACTTCGCGCGTACGTTACCGTTCGGGGGAGCCAAGTTCAAGATCATATTCCTCGACGAGGCAGACGCCCTCACATCTGACGCCCAGAGCGCCCTGAGACGAACAATGGAGAAGTATGCAGCCACGTCAAGGTTCATCCTCTCGTGCAACTATTCCTCCAAGATCATAGAGCCCATACAGTCAAGATGCGCGCTCTTCCGATTTAAACCGTTGTCCGAGGAACAGGTGAGGGCACGCCTCAAGTACATAGCAGATCAGGAAGGGTTGGAAATCGATGAGTCTGGCCTTAACGCGCTGGTCTACGTGTCAGAAGGCGATCTGAGAAGAGCTATAAACCTTCTCCAGGCGTCAGCGGCGCTCAGCAAGAAGATAGATGAGAAGCTCGTGTTCCAGGTGGCGTCCAAGGCGCGGCCAGAGGAAATACGAAAGATGATGGAGCTGGCGCTGGCGGGGAAGTTCATGGAAGCTCGGAAGATGCTCTACAACCTGATGATAGAGTACGGGATGAGTGGAGAAGACATCATACGCCAGATGCACAAGGAAATATTCAACCTGGACGTCCCCGACAAGACGAAGGTAGAACTCATCGACACAGTGGGAGAGTACGAGTTTCGGATCGTGGAAGGCGGAAACGAGAGGATACAGATAGAAGCGCTGCTCGCACAGTTCCTGCGCTTCACAAAGCAATAAATACCCGAAGCACCGCAATACTATGGGTGATGGAACATGAATATCTTCTCCCTGGCAGATTGGACAAACGTGGGGATCGCAGCCTTCTGGGCAGCGGTCATTGCGGCGCTGGGATACATAATTGGATGGATTGCAGAGCTAATAACAAGAAAGATACTCAAGAGCCTCTACTACGAGGAGTGGTTCGAGGCCCACGGCGTTAGCAGGGCACTTCTAGGCATCTCAACGACGGACATCATTGCAGAGATTGTTAAGTGGTGGGTGTTCCTTGGATTCTTCGCGCAGGCAATTGGCATCTTCACAAGCATGCCCATAATCGTGAACATGGCCGTAACGCTATACCAGATCTACATAAGCATCGCGTTGGGCATCATATACCTGCTCATCGGAGCGCTGATCGCCAAGTACGTGGGCATAAAGATGCGAGAGGACGGCACCTACGGTGGAGAGATCACCATCAAGGCAGTGCAGGGCATAATAATGTACTTTGCAGTGATCACGGCGCTCCCGTACTTCGGCGTCCACCAGGTGCAGATCATCACGGACGCACTACGAATCGCGCTGTGGGCAGGTGCAATCGCCTTCGGACTAGGGCTCGGACTGGCAATTGGCCTTGGCGGACAGGATATCGTGAAGGACGCTCTGCGCAAGCATAAGAGCAAAATCGAGGAGATCTTCTTTGGGAGCATGGAGAAGTAAGGTTCTCGACGCAGGGGCCTTTCTCAACTCCACTTTTTTTGATTATGGCGACGCGATGACCGTTCCGCAGGTTCTGGACGAAGTGAAGATCAAGAGCGCGGTAGTGGAAGCATTGCTAAACGCAGGAAGGATACAGATCGCTGAGCCAAGCGAAAAAAGCGTGAAGATAGTGGAGGACGTAGCAAAAAGAATGGGGGAGATCGGAAAGCTCTCAAGAACGGACATCCTTGTTCTCGCACTTGCATACGAAACGAGGAGGGAACTAATCACGGACGACTTCCACGTGCAGAACGTTGCCAAGGAGATGGGTATCACTTACGAGCCGGTAACGGAAGAGATCAAAAAGAAGATCAAATGGGTGAGACGCTGCTCCCGCTGCGGGAGAAAAATCCCTGAAAGCTACAAGGGATCCCGCTGCCCGTACTGTGGAGGCAAAATAATCTACTCCTCGAAGTGAGTGTTCTCCGATACGTATTTCTCGATGGCCTTCCGAATCTTGTCCCAGCGGATGAAGAGGAGCACGGCAAGAAGGACCAAAAACCCCACGACGTAAACGCTATAGGGCGTTCCAGAAAGGAAAGAGACCAATGACGGTGCCACGGCTGGCTTAGGAATGCTGTAAAGGACATACATGCTTCCGACGGCGAGGGGACCCTTCCAGACAATGGGGTTGCTCACCTCGCCAGAGAGCTTGGGCTCATAGTCCAGGATTTTGGCATTGGGTGGCAGATAAACCGTTATCGTGTAGCCGGAGGGCACGTGCATGGCGCCCGCGGACGTGGGGAAGCGGAAGCTGTTCATGATGAACTCCTTTGAGGTAGGTAGGTCTTTCTTCACGAAGGCGGCGGGAGTGGTGTACGACACGACGAGACGCGCAGCAGAACCACCGAGATCTACCCAATAAAGGTTC
>JALTCQ010000047.1 GCA_027074515.1 Microcaldota archaeon
AATGCAGCCTCGTTGTGAGGAACGTCCAGTCCAGCATCAATGGCGCCCTTGAGCACGGCAAAGGGTGCGGTGCCGCGAACGGGCGTTGCGAAGCCAATGTCAAGGACTGCTTCCTTGATGCCCTTCGCAAGGGCACGCTTGGCCACCAAGTAGCCCACGAGGTAAGCCGCGGGGACGTTCCCACCGTGCGCCTTCCAGCCAAGGCGCTTCAGGTCAGCAGTGGATGCGGAAACCACTGTCTCATCTGCCTCTGGGTGATATACCACGATCTGAGCGAGGATCGTGTTGCTGAAACGCCTGACAACGAGGCGAGGCTTGCCAGACTTGACCAGCTTGAGACGCTTGTTGTAGCGAGTCTTGCCCTCGCGAATGCGGCGGAACTTAACCCTGTACTTTGGTCCGTGTGCCATGATCACCGCCTCATATCCTGCAGTATTTCAACGACGTGCTTCTTGCTACGGACGTGTCCGCCCTTTGCAAGCATGTAAATCCTGCGGTACTCCTGGGGAGTAACCATACCCTCTGCACGGAGCGTGCGGAGGAAGCGACGAATGGCCCGAATCTTGAGCATCCACGCGGTCTTCCTGCGGAGACGTGCGCCCGGAGTGCCCTTCCTGGATCCGAGACCCCTTCTCCTGCCCTTGCGCTTCTGCCTGTGGATGTAGCGAGCGCGGAAACGAGAGGGGGAACGCTTGGGAAGGATCTCTATGACGCCTTGTTCGACCAAAGCACGAAGGTCGTCCTTGGTGAGCGCCTCCTCCACGTCGGAGAGGCGATCTGGGCGAATGCGAACGCGGGACGCGCCAACACCGTAGATCTCCGCAACGAGCTCCTTGGCACGGTCAGCTTTCATGGGTTGATCACCTTCAGGCCCAGCTCCTTGGCCTTGGCAAGGATGAGCTGGCGCTTTCTCTTACCGACGGTGCGGGCGATCCTGATTGCCACACCTTCAAGGCCGTCAAGCTCAGACGGGTTGAACACGAGAACCTCCGGAAGCCCAGAGGGGTGAAGACCACGAACGCTGCGGGGCTGTCTGTAACCAACGCCAGGGTGCTCGCCCTTGCCCCACTGCTTGATCCTCTGCTTGGAGTTCTCGCCGCGGGGCTTGCGCCAGGCCTCCTTTATGCCCTTCTTGCGGGCGGGGCCACGCTGACGGCGGAACTTGGGCTTCCTGCGCTTGAGTGAAACGATGCTCATTCTTCTTCACCCCAGACAGCCTTCTCGACGATGTAAATACCATCCTGGAACTTGCGCGGGTCGAAGTCCGGGCCGAGCTTCGTGGCGATCTCCATGTTTGCTGCGGTCTGACCAGCAGCCTCCTTGTTTATGGAGCGGACGATGATGTCCTGGCCCTTTATATCCACCTTCGCCCCGGGCATGATCCTTGCGTAGCGAGGAGTCTTTGCACCGAGGAAGTTGACGATCTCCACCTGGTCTCCCTTGATGCTCACCTGGATGGGGAAGTGCGAGTAGACCACGCGGAGCTTGTAAACCCACTCCTTCTGGACACCCTTTATCATGTTCCGTATGTGAGACTCCACGGTTCCTGCATTTGCCTTGGCCTTTCGCTTCTTGCTGAGGGCCCTGACGATGACCTTGCCGTCTTCCTTCTCTATGCTCACTCCCTCGTTGTTGAAGGTTCGCTTGAGGGTGCCAAGGGGTCCAGAGACGGTGACTGTCATGCCATCTACGTCAACGGTTACGCCCTCGGGGATTTCTATCTCTCTTACCAGCCTCTGCATTGTATCATCACCCTCAGTACACGTATGCTATCAGCCTGCCCCCGATGCCCTTGCGCTTGGCATCCTCGTGCGTCATGAGGCCCTCGGGAGTGGACACGATTATCATGCCTATGCCCCTTGCTGGGAGGAACTGCTTCTCCCAGTTTACCCACTCATCCTTCTTCACGGGGTAGCGGGGGCGAATCGCACCGCACTTCGTTATGACTCCATTGAGAACGATGCGCACCATGCCCTCTCTGCCATCGTCTATGAACTCGAACTCCTTGACGTAGCCGTGCTGCTGCATAATCTCAAGGACGCGGAGGATGAGCTTGGAAGCGGGGTAGACCACCACCTCCCGCTTACCGGCCATCTCCGCATTCTTGATGGCGTTGAGAGCGTCTGCGAGCGGATCTACACGCGTCATGATCATCACCTACGTTACGAATACTTCTCGAACCCCAGCTCGCGGGCAACCTCCCTGAAGCACTGGCGGCACAGCATGAGGCCGTATTTGCGTATGACTGCCTCAGGGCGCCCGCAACGCTGGCACTTCACGTTCTTGCCATGCTTTGCACGCGGTCTCCTCTTGCCCATTAGATTACCTCCACCCCGTAGTTCTCCTTGACGAAGGCAATCGCCTCATCCTTTGTGATCAGGTGCCTCTTGCCCACCTTCGCGCTGCGCACCTTACGGCGCTTCACGCGGAAGCCTGGGCGCTCAAGGGAAACGGATACATCCATGCCGAATATTCCGATCTTGGGATCGTACTTCACACCGGGAATGTTGATGTACTCGTGGATACCAAATGAGAAGTTCCCAAACTCGTCAAAGGAGGACTCCTTGATCTTGCGGTCCACTGCATCAAGAGCCTTGT
>JALTCQ010000048.1 GCA_027074515.1 Microcaldota archaeon
ACTGCCGCTCACCTCACACGAAGCCGCCCTTGTTGGCAAGGAAGTATATCAGGCGGCGGAACACTGCGTCAAAGGGCTTCGTCGCTGGATCGAAGTTTACAAAGGCTATAGTACCGTTGCTGATGCCAATAGAGTGAGACAACACTATTGCTGATGCGCTGTCCGAAAGCTGCTTACCCTGCGCGTCATAGGAGTAAAACACAGCCGTCCGCACGCCATTCTTCCCAACCACGACACCGCGAAGCGGGTTTATCTGAACGTTGGCCGGCTTTCCCGGGAAGTACTTCGTCGCAGCACCCGCGGGGTTGAGCTCACTGTTGTGGGAGAAGAAATACATCCTTACGTTGCTCATGGGCTTCCCATAGTGGCACATATACTGGCCCGTGCTAGAGATGCAACGGACAGGCATGTACGCTCCCATATCCATTATAGCGCCACCGCCCCAGCCCATACAACCGTAGTCCGGCGTGCACGTTCCAGAGTCCTTTACGATAATAAGGTTACCGCCGTTCTTCACGTACTTAACGAACTCGTCGCGCTGAGTATCGGTAACGCTTTTGTCGTTGATCTGGTCCAGTATGACAACGTCATAGTTTCCAAGGGTTTCAGCATAAAGCGGATCGGACGGGATAAGGGACTGGGGCTCCGCCTCTACAGTGAACCCAAGATACTCACCAGAACCCTGTGCAACGGCGCTCACAAGGTCCTGAATCTGTGGGGCGTTGGGATCGTCAGTAAGCACCAGAACGTGGATTGTCTTGCTCATGCCAAACATGGAACCAGGCAAAAGCCCCATTTTGGCCGCAAGGAACGCACCGAGAATGATCAAAAGTGCGAGAGGCAGCAAACCTTCAAGGTATTTAGAATATTTCGGCTTTGCCTGATCTTGCATAGCGGCCATCATCGCCGCAGCGTAAAGCGCATCGTTGCTAGGGGCCTCGCCCCCCGAACCCTGACCTGCAGGAGCTCCTCCTCCATACATAAGCAACACCGCAATAAAATGGTTCCTAATATTTAAAGCTTACGTAGCCGCCCAGCTGCAGATATCGTAGAGCAGACGAACAAGCACGGACTTTCTCGGGGTTCCATTGGGCCCAGTCACCTCGTCGTTCAAAACGATATCAGGCGGGAAAGCGTAATACACTACACGGTAGCCGTCGCGCACGGCAAGGGGGAAGGGTGGAGACTCTCCGCAGCAAGGACCGACCCCCGAAACAGTCGCAAAGATCTTCTGGGTGCCAAAGAGGGATGTCTGAAGGGGCTGAACCACGACGAAGTCATGGTGGAAGGGCACGCGGATGTGCAAGCTCTTGGTGAGTCTGTCGTTAAGCGGTATAAACTCGCCCATGACCGTGCAGTTCATATCTCCGTGGCAGTAATCACCGAGGTACTTCAGACCGAGAAACTGGGTGCCGAAGAGTAACGGGTTGCCAAACTCGTCCACTCGATCCCATCTGTTCATAATAACGAGTTGGGCGCCAGAGTTCGTTTCATTGGCATCGACGTGGCCCATATTCTGCCAGGAAGTATCCTTTGGCACACGGAGGTACTGCGAATTCTTCTCTGCATCCACGCCGACGTCTCCCGCTATTAGAACCTTGCCACCGTGAGCCGCGAAGTCCCATATCGCCTCCATCTGCTGGGGCGTCAGCGTTCTTGCGTGCTCAACAATAAGAACATCGTACCCGTCTAAATTCCCTGGACCGATCATGGAGATGGGCATGGTGTCTGCGTATAGGTTGCATTGGTTCGTGATAAACGATGCGAGGGCTTTTGGGTCTCCCATGCCTGAATCGCCGTAGAGGACGAGTATGTTGGGGTACGTGCGCCCGTATATCTTTTCAAGGATCATATGGTAGCCGGAGCACCAGTAGGGCACTTGATCGCAAGAGATCATACCGTATTTCGTGGCCAGAAAGAGCGCAACGATAACGAGGATCGTTATGGCTATCGTATGAAGAATTACTTGCTGAGTCTGATTCTTCACCAACTGCCCGCGCATGAGAAGAAAAAGGAGAGGTGGTATTTATTGCTTTCATTTGACGTGGTGAAAGACAACGCGCAGGGGTTGCCCATCCAGAGCCCGGTCAAGATGCGCCTGGTAGTTCTTCTCCAGATTGTAGAGCTTAACCCGCACAAACTTGGGAACGTCCCCCTCTGTAATACTTTCCTTCAGATTATGGGGGAGCTTACTGTGAAGTGCCTTCTGGAATTCGAAACCAGCTTTGATAAGTTCCGAAGTTGGCGTGTACCCGTCAAGTATGCTCGAGGGGACCACCTCGCCCAGATTGTACGTTCTCTTGTAAAAAGGCACGTCTTTGCGTGCGTCAGAACCCTTGGACGTCCCCGACCCTGCATCAACGGGCAAAGACTCTCGGAACTCCTCAGAAGCCCTTGAAATGTGATCCCACACGCCTTGAACCCTTGCCTCCTGCCTTGCGTACAGATCCCTGCGAAGTAATTCAAAGATCGTGGCCTCCACCGCTTCTCGCTCGGACGGGCTCAGTGGTTTCAGTTCATGCGCCGTGATCTGCAACACCTGATCGAAGGAGGAACTCATCTGCCCCGGC
>JALTCQ010000049.1 GCA_027074515.1 Microcaldota archaeon
CATCCTCCCGCAATGGCGGCATCACCAGCCCGTGCCAGTCCGGACAGCATCTTGCGATTGTCCCCACGGCTTTTGCGGAGGCATCTCTAGACGCCTCTAAGCCATACTCATCTGGAAACGGCACCATCTTTCTCCACCTCTACCTACCTCTAACTACGCTCCAGTGGTATAAAAATGAACAGGTGGCCAATCAATGCCCCACCACCTTGGTATACTTCATTTCCTCAGCTACCGACGTTTCTTCACCAGCACTGTTCACCTTCGGCTCCTGTCCAATCCCAACATACCAAGTATTTGCCCCTGCCTTCACCTCCACCGTTAGCCCGTCCGATATCTTCCCTTTCACGTCTATGTACTTGTCTGGCGTCTGGTCAACGTGTGCCCACTCTGCTAGTGTTCCCGCTGTTTGTCCTGCGGCGGCACAGAACAGCCCCGCGGCGATCTGGTGTTGCTGTCCCCACTTGTAGAATCTCTTTCGGATATATTTTCCAGTTAACGAGTGCTCCGCTGCCTGCATGTACTTAGCATCTAGCCAGCCCCACTTGGATATGATGCTGTTTATCACGCTTCTCAGCGTTCCTGGGTTCTGAATAACCTCTGGAACCTTGCCCGTTGCCAAATCTATCGCAAGCTGCTTTTTCAGGGTTTTTGATTCTATTTTTACCACTGTTTTTTCTCCCTCTGTCCCTATTTGTATACCATATTTTTGGGGATTTTCAATTCCCATCTCTTTTAGTTTCTTTAAGAATTGCTCTTTTGACATTCCCCCTGATTCTACCATTTTTCCCATTTCATTTATCATATCGAAGAGGCCATCTCCTACGTGTGTGCGGTCAATTAGTGTTTCTGCAAGGATCCTCCGTTTTGCGTCCTCACTGTCAGCACGTACCAGCTTCTTTGCCAGCTCTCTTGCCTCGTCCTTTTGGTCCTCACTGAATACTCCACTCTGTATTAGTGCTCTTGTAATCTCGTCTTCAGATCTTAGCCTGGCAATCCCTTTGCTCTTCTCAGCAAGCGATTCAACCACTTTTTTCAGATCTTCATCCGGTAGTTCCGTCAGGATCTTCGGATCCGTCTTGACTACTTCTGCGGCAGCCTTTTTTGCATCATCTGTAGCCGCCAATTCTTTTGCTATTGTGGGGTCTTTCACGAGCTCATCTGGTGGCTCCGCGCTCTCGACGATCTTCACGAGCGTCTTGGGCTCCTTGTCTGCATATGCTGTGACGACCGCGCGATCAGTAATCCTTCTTTCTATTACCTGCTTTGCATCTGGCGGCAGATGCGACCATACCAAGTCGGGGTTTCTCTTTAGTGCTTCGAGAACTCCTGCCCCTGTGATTTCTGGGAGATCTTCCTGTTCGACGACGAACCCGACTTCTCCTGTTTTGCTATAGATCCACAGGATTGAAGTATCTTTATTATATTTTACCTCGAGCGCGCCTGCTCCGAGCAACTGATCTATTGTTGCGGTGCTTGTTGCTACTTGTGTACCACTTTTTTGTAGCGTTTTGAGTAATCCCTTTGCAAACTCTGTGGCAGCATCAACTCCACCGCCTTCTACGGACTTTGCCTCTCGGATTGCCTTGTATAGTGCGGAAGGGTCCTTAAACGGGCTAAGATTCACACGATGCATAAACATGTCTCTCACGGTCCTTGGATCGGACAACACCATCGCATATGCTTTTGGTGTTCTTAGCTCGCGCATCTTGCCGGTGCTTGCAAGCATGCTCGCAATGTCCTTGTCAGCTCCACCGTTCTTTATTGCATCTATTATTGCCAGTTCTAGTGTCGATTTCGGAATCTTCTCTGCAGCAATCCCCGGCCTGCTCGTTATGACGCTCTCGACGGCCTTTTCTGGTAGCGCACTTGCGATGTCATCCACCGATAATGCTGTGATTGCCTTCTCAGCGTCTGGGCTTTCAAGAATGGCCTTTGGATTTGTGGGTATACCCTTTGCCCCTTCGATCGCGGTGAGTGCTTTAGGTAGCTTTGCGGATAGCTCTTCTGCGCTCTTCCCGGCTGCAGCTGCTCTTTCCAACAGCTCTGTCCTGAGCGGCAGGAACTTCGCAATAGGCCTCTGTTGAGCAGCAACTCTGCTCGATGTAAGTGCGTGAAGCGCCACGCTCCCACCAAGTGCAGATACTGGCAGCCCGCTCACGTTGCCGAGAGACGATGACATCCCTGCTACTGTGCCGCCCAGGAACTTACCAGCCATTACTGGTGGGATCAGACACCCTGCTGCGTCTCCTATTGCTGCAACGATCCCTGCACCTCCCGCGAAGCTTCCAGTGGCTAGATCACAGGCGGCGGTCGTCAGGAAGCACGTACCTGAGAACGCTGCAATTCCTGCTTTGCTACCAATCTGCTCCGCAATATGCTTCGTCGAGTACACTCCAACGTCCGGCAGCTCACACTCCTTCCCGTCGGCGGTGCTCAGATTGGCTTCTACCACGTAGTCCGGATAGTCAGCGTCCTTCATCTTCCCCCAGATGTTCATCTGGAGGTCCACACAGCTCTGGACGTCATGTACTAAGTATATCGGCAGGCTCAGCTCAAGCTGCGCGTTGTAGTAGTCGGCCCTCTCACCCTTCGGACCGAGGATGTCCGCCTTTATTTCACCTGGGTTGTACCCGTCGCTGTAACCGTCCAACGGCTTCACTGCACCTGCGGAGAACAGCCTGTCTATCAGCTGGAGCGGGTAGTGCTTGTCACCTGGCAGCTCGTACCCCGGCGCCGTGGCTATCTTTATGAAATCAGACTCCTTCACGCCAACGGGGTGGATCCTTATCACACCGAGGTACTTGAACCCGAGGGGCACCTCCTTCAGCGTGAGCACCATGGTGACCGTGTCCTGTACGTCTGCGTTCAGCTCTATGCTCACCGTTGTCTGTCCATCTGGGTTCACCGAGAACACATTCCCCTCGGCGAAGTTGGCATCAGCACTCTTTATCACCAGCTTTCCATCCTTCGGTAGACCTTCTATGGCAACGTGGGTGATGTTAAACTCCCTCTTCACGTCCAGAGGCGGTAGGTTAAACGTGAGGACCCTCTCCGCGTGCAGGTAGGGCATAACGAAGACGTCGTTCATGGCCACTACGCTGGTGCTTCCCGATGCCCTTACGCCCTTTATGATGAAGTTTCCTTTGTCGTCCACACAACCCAGCACCTGTCCGTCCATGGCGAAGAAGTGGTACACGGCCTCTTTCAGCTTCTGGAAAGTGGGCGTTTGCGTAATGTCCCCCGAGCTCTTGCCCAGCTCCTTGGTTATCTGGTCAATGGTCTGCTTGCACACGTTCAGCTCGTAGTGGTCCCTTGTCACGCGTGCTATCGCCAGGCCGTCGCAATCACTCGTTCCAATGAACAGGTAGTTCTTCTCGTTGGTCATCTGGCTGTACGGCTTGGGCTTGTAGTACTTGCCCGGGAACGCGGCGGGCAGGAGTTCTTCCTCCACCATTTCCTGCAGGGCGTCTCCCTCCTGGTAGTACGTCGTGGTTGCGCTCTCGGTCGTTGCTCCTCCCTGTCCGTATTCTCCGAGGTTCACGTAGAGCGGCAGGTAGAAGCCGTTCCCCTCTGGTACGCTGTTGCCCACGTATGTTGCGTTCACCACGAGGTACACCTGCTTCGGGTCGTCCACGTTCTTGTACACGTTAAACTCCAGCTCGTACGTTCCAATGTTTTGCACGGTTCCGTTGTACTCCAGACCCGTTCCGGTGAAGTCTTTTGGATTGGTATCTGTTCCTACAGCAAGCCTCACGCCTCCGTCCTTGTACACGACGTCTGCCACGTCGTACCAGCTGAGCTGAGAGGGCAGCTGCTTTACCAGCACTTTGAGCGTTGTGCCGGGAATCTGGCTGGTCACGTTCTCCCATTTATCGCTACCTTCTTCGTGTATCTTCGCTTCGCCCGCTTTGTCCAACAGGCGCTCCACCTGCTTTGCCAGATAGTCCGTTAGCTCCGCTTCTCCACAGTATGCCACCTGGCAGTCCTTCCCGTTTTCAAAGGGCTCGTCATACACGGCGTAGAGCTTCACATCCTCTCCGGAGCCTCCGTTACAGCTTACCACATGCTTCTCGCTGGCCTTTGCTGCCTTCTTCACGGCGGTGATGCTGACCGAGTTGCTGAGGACGTCCGAGAAGCGTCCGAGACCCTTTATGCCTATGCTGTAGGTTCCTTCGGCTTTCGGGATGACTGTAAATGCGTTGCCGTCTGTGGGTACGAGTACGTTCCAGTCGCTGGTCGTTCCCTGAAGCCTGACGTTGCCCGCTGGGAACACGACCACCTTTGCATTCAGGTCTGCCCCACAGTTGTTTATTATGCTTATGGCTACTGGACGCCCCACAGTTACCTCCTTGCCCAGGTAGTTCTCCTTTAGCTCTAAACAGGTCCTCTCGTGCCTAAACGCCTTTATCGTGACGTCCAGGCTGCTTATCTCGGCGCCGTAAACCTTTCCACCGTGAGTGTACACCCTGAGCGGGACCTTTATCTGCTCCGTTTGGAAGGGCTGGTACGTCTTGGTGCTCAGCTTCACCAAGAACCATGATTTACCATTTTGCTTTAGCGTTATCGGGCTGCTCACGTGGTTCGTGGTTGCCATCACGTGTTCGCCCCCCTGTGGGGTTCCTACGTACACGACAACCTCCTTGCTCCCGCCATTGGTTAATATCACGTTTAGCTCTGCCTCGCTATCTTTTCCAAAGTCAATGGTTGCGCTGTTTGCCTTGTTCTCCACCAGATAGCCGGACGTGGATGTTTTGTTTATGTTCACGGAGAGCACGTTGGGGTTCAGCACGTTCACCGTGAGGCTTGCATCCTTGCTCACATCGTACATCCCCGCCTTCCCCTTTGCCGTCAGGTTTATGGTCACCGTTCTCGCGCTGCCCTCCGGCGTTACCGTCACGTAGAACTTGGCAGGCATGCCAGGGGCAACGTCTGCACTGGCGGGCTGGACGCTCACGGACACATTGGGATCAAGGGTGCTTGTGCTTATCCGTACTCCCTGCACGCTCATGTCTGATGAAACGGTGACGGTCGCCGTGGCGCTGCTCTTGGCAAACACGTTCAGCTTGGCGGGGTTTACCGTTACGTTTATCCTGCCCGTGGCGGTGGACACGTTAAACTCCTTTCTCGCCATCATGTACCTAACCGTTCCGTCCGGTCTCCTGTAGTGCGCCGTTGCCACCACATTGCATTCTGCGCTCTCCGTTCCAGCAACAGTGACGGGGAATCGTGTATACGTTCCTACAGCAACGCTCCCCGGGTTCTGGACACCTGCTTCTACCTTGTCCGTGTTGCACTCTACATTCACGGAGTCCACGGTGATGGGGTATATGGTGTAGTTGTACAGGCGGAAGTAGCCTATGTTCACGCCCTTTATGCCGTTCTTGTTTGCGTTCTGCGGCAACCATAAGATATTGGGCCCGTCAAGCCCTATTCCGCCGTTGGAGAACACCCAGATAACGGAGGGTTTAACCTTCACACAGTCATACGTCTTGCCCTTGCACGTGAAGAGAATATCCCCGTAGCTTTCGGGGGTATCTTTCCATTCGTACTCGTGGGTGCTGTCGTTGTACGTTATGGGGAATGGTGGCTCATTCGTTAGCTTTACGTGGGCGGCACTAACGATAAGGTTCACGTCCTTCCCTGCATTGTCGTCATTTATCCTGTTGCCCTTACAGTCTGTCAGGTACCCTATCACCTTCATCTCTTGGCCCTGTACGGGCACGGGTGGCTCCACCTTTAGCTTTATGCAGACCTTCCTTCCCGTTCCGAGTGTCTCTGCGGTGAGCAGGCTCCGTGCGTAAACGTTGTAGTCTCTCCCCACTCTCACGTCCATGATGTATGTCTTGCTTGGCTGGTCAAGTGTGATGGGGAAGCGCTGCGTCTGCACGCGGTAGCGGCTCTGCGCAGATGCGGAGGCGCTTCCAGCCTGCTTCCCGTTCAGCAGGACGTAAACGGAGGCATAGGGTGCGTTATCCTTACACTTGGCGTAGTAAACGGTGAGCTGGTCCTGCTCTCCCGGGAAGTACTTCTCTCCGTACTTGGGCCCGTTGAACTCCGCCGCTACTGCCCATCCGTCTCCGCAGCGGAGGACATCCTTGCTCACGCTTATCCGCTCATACTTAGCTATCTTCCTCCCGTCGTTCAGGTCCAGCTCCCATGAGATCTTCAGGGGCATGTCCGTGGGCGCGTTGGGCATCACGTTCAGCTCAAGGGTGATGTCGTACGTTTGCTCTCCGTCAAGCCCGCTGCAGCTGGCGGATAATTTGTCGCTACTGATGTTGCAGGATGTATCGTCCATGCTTAGGCTTTTTATCACCGCAACGGCATTTATCTCGCTCTCCGTCTGCCAGCTGTCCCCAATCTTCACTTGGAACTCTCCTTCTACTCCTGCGGGCACGCCCACGTGGAAGAGCACGTCCGTTAGCGTTCCTCTGGCGAGAGATGCAACTTCATGCCCGTTTGCAGTCATGTTTATGAGGTTTGCCACCGCCGCCACGTTCTTGTCCAGCACGAAGGTCATAGTGTTGCCTTTCCAATCCACATACACCTTCTTTACGTCTGGCAGGAGGTACTCTGGCGGCGGGACCAAGGAGACTTCGTAGTCCCCAAGGGCCACGTTCAGCGTTGCGTTCCCGTCGCCGTCTGTCGTGGCTGTGTAGCTGTGGGCAAGGTTCGTTACGGATACAATAACGTCCTTAACGCCCTTTCCATGGGAATCCTCTACTGTTACAGTCAGGGACGCGTTGTAGTCCGTTACGGGGAAGCTCTTCTGGGTGCTGTGCAGTACCCGCCCATCGTAGTCCTTGAACTGGAGGCTTACGGAGACCGTGCCGCTTGTGGCCGTTATTTTCACACAAGGCATGTTCACGTCTTTGTCGTGGGGGTTTGGCGGGAAGGTTATGGTGGAGCTACCAGACTGGGCCCCCTTGCTGTTTGTGTAGCGCACGAACATGCTTGCAATATGTACCTTCGGGTCGTGGACGCGGACCTGCGCGCAGACGTTGTACTCAACACTACGGTACACCACGTCGGATATGCCCTTCTTCTCAACGGCGGGCACGGTGGGCTGGACGTATATGCGGGCTACGTAGGGCGCCACAGCCTTTGCCGCGACGGTGTATGGCTTCACCACGCGCGCGTATATCTCGCTTCCTTCAATGCGCGCCTCTAAGTTTATATATCTCTCTTCAAAGCGTTCTGGGAACGTGACGGGTATGTCCGCGGTTGCCAGCCGATACCAGCCGTCGTTCCTCGTTCCTGCGCTTCCTATCTGTTGTCCATCCATCAGTATCTTTATCTGGCCGCTGGGCGGGTGCTCGGCGCAGGGTACGTACATCACGTGGATGGTGTAGTTGTCCTTTGGCAGGAGTACCCCCTTATTGCCCCTCGGTCCGGTCACGTTGAAGTCCAGGCCCCAGCCGTTGTAGCAGGTGATTGCCCCCTTTGTTATCGTCGGCTCTACCATGCCGTTGACTTCGTGGGGGTCTCCCTGGCGGTCTGTGTAGCTGTAGCTCCAGTGGATGCGGACGGGGACGCCTGCATTTCCTTCTACCTTTAGGGTGACGGACTCGGTGACCACGTTGCCTTCCTCGTCGGAGCCTATGCTGAAGCTCTTCTCCACGTCATTCTTCCCGTCAGATATTTCTATGTACTTTCTCGTCTCCGTCGTGCTGCCGCTCCAGCTCACATCCACCCATACCCTTAGCTTCGCGTTCCTGGCACCGTTTGGTACGGCTACCCTCCATTTGGCTTTAACTGTACCGCCAGCGGGTAGCGTTCCTACAGGCGTTTCCTCGCGGTAGAACCCCAAGAACTGAACGCCGCCCTGCACCTCTTTGTAGAGTGTGATGGAGACGTCCTTCCTGTCTACACCGGCAGGTATGACCACGCCCATCTCAGAGCGCTCTGCAAGGTATCCAGAGGGTACGTTGAAACGCAGGGTGTACGCTCCGCTCACAAGGTTTAATTCCACCACTCCGTCTGCGTTGCTCTCGCCGCTGGCAGACTTGGGCCCGTTTACCGTTACACGCACGTGGGGTACGGGGTTGCCTTGGTTGTCCTTAAAGCTGAGCACGAGGGTAGCGGGGTTGCGCACGGACTGGAAGCTCTTGCTTACCTCGTACACGCTGTCTCCATCCTTGTTGTACAGGGTTACAGTGGCGGTAACCGTTCCCGGCCCCGGCTTGAAGCCCACGTTCAGCCCGTAGTTCTGATCGTATTCCGTAACGCTAACACTGCTTTTCTTCTCGCCGCCATTGTACTTCACGTCAAGGACTATCCGCGCCACGTTTCTGTCGTGAACGAACACCAATGCCCCAATGTTTGCGTCCAGATCTGCGGTGAACTGGTTTCCTTCGCCGCTCTCGTTGGTTATGGTCACCCTATACGCCGGCATCACCGTGGACAGCACCGTTATGAACCCGTACTTCCTTGCCAGAACGTCCTCTCCGCTAACTATCCTCACGTCCAGCTTCTTCTTCCCCGCCTCAGACGGCCTGA
>JALTCQ010000050.1 GCA_027074515.1 Microcaldota archaeon
TCGTGGATCTTCTGAACGACGCAGAGCCCGTGGAGGCCAGATACATCGTGAGAATCCCTCTTGGCAAGCTTCGACTGGGCGTGGGGGACGCCACAATCATGGAGGCCCTTGCCTTGGCGGTCCTCGGATCCAGGGACTACAAAGAAGACGTGGAGCGTGCTTACAACCTATGTTCCGATCTCGGCTACGTGGCAGAACTCCTGTACGAGAAGGGGCTTGACGGGATCAAGTCCATGGGTATCGTCGTGGGTATCCCCATCCGTCCTGCCCTTGCCCAGCGCGCCTCCTCTGCGGAGGAGATCATAAACCGTCTCGGCCGCTGCGCTGCGGAGGCGAAGTACGATGGTTTCCGCTGCCAGATACACAAGAAGGGCGACGACGTGTGGATATTCTCTCGCCGTATGGAGAACATGACGGAGATGTTCCCGGACCTCGTTGCCGCGGCAAGGCGCATCCCAGTGGATACAATAGTCTTTGAGGGTGAGGCCATCGCCGTGAACGAGAACACGGGTGAGTTCTATCCCTTCCAGATGACCATACAGCGCAAGAGGAAGTATGGCGTGAACGAGGCGTCCAAGGAGTACCCATTGTACCTCTTCGCCTTTGACGTCATGTACCTGAACGGAGAAACCCTACTGGAGAAGCCTTACCGCGAGAGGAGACGCATCTTGGAGGATCTTTTCCGTAATCACGAGCGCATACAGCCCTCTGAGAAGATCGAGACGGATTCAGCGGAGGAGCTGGAGAAGTTCTTCGAGTCTTGCGTGGAAAGGGGTCTGGAGGGCATCGTTGCCAAGGATCTGAACGCTCCCTACATCGCTGGGGCGCGAAAGTGGTCTTGGATCAAGTTGAAGCGCTCCTACAAGGGTGAGCTTTCTGATACCATAGACGTGGTGATCCTCGGCTACTACAAGGGCCGTGGGAAGCGTTCCCAGTTTGGGTTGGGTGGAATACTCGTGGGTGTTTACGATCCGGACGACGATAGCTTCAAGACCATCGCAAAGGTAGGCTCTGGATTTACTGAGGAACAGCTGGTCGAGATGAAGAAGCTCCTTGATGAAATAGCCGTTACTCACCGTCCTGCCCGCGTGTCCTCCCTTCTAGAGCCAGACGTCTGGGTGGAGCCGAAGTACGTGATAACCGTTACCGCTGACGAGATTACTCGCAGTCCTAACCACACCGCCGGCTGGGACGGGACGAGGGGCTACGCTCTTCGTTTCCCGCGCATAGTGGGCTGGATCCGCGAGGATAAGGGGCCGGAGGATGCCACCACCGTTCAGGAGATCGTGGACATGTACAAGTCCCAGAAGCACGTGCAGGTGGGCGATGATGCGCAGGCATAGAACTTGGTCCCTCTTCAAGGTGATCGTCCTGACGCTCTACCTGATCGTCGCAATATACCTCTACGTCCGCGTGGTGCTCCTATACTTTGGTGCGTGGAAGCACTGGTTTATGAGAACGGGGAATCTCATGTACTACGTCTACATTACCGTGTTCTCGTGGATCTACGTCCAGATCATAAAAATATTGTGGAAGTGGCAGGTGCGGGCGCTCACCTGACCCGCGCACCGATCTTCACGTCTCTTTCTGGCGTCAGGAGCGCCACGTGCTCTCCATCGTCCGCCGCCAAGAGCATGCCCTGGGACGTGACTCCCATCATCTTCTTCGGCTCCAGGTTCGCCAGCATGACGATGGTCTTTCCCACCAGCTCCTCTGCGGTGTAGTATCCCTTGAGGCCGGCCACGAGGGTTCTCTCCTCGTCTCCAAGGTCCACGGTCAGCTTGTAGAGCTTCTTGCTTCCCGGGATGTCCTCCACCCTCTTGATCCTTGCCACGCGTATGTCCAGCTTGGCGAAGTCTTCGTAGGTCACCATGGTTATAAACTGCTCAGCACATAATTAAAACGTGCGCGTCAAACTCGTGGCCCCCGTCCGCGACGTGAAGGAGCTCCTCCTGCAACTGAAGGCCGACGAAGAGGTCATCCCAAAGGGTGCCACCACTTACGCGGAAACGCTTCTGCTCATCATGGCTGGCGCTTACGGCGCTCCTGACCTCTACGGCGTGCGGGTCTGGAACGAGGACGACGAGCACGCGGTTCTCGTCCACTACGGCCAGGATCTGCGCAACCAGGAAGAGAACGTCGTGGACCGTGGCAAGAAGTCAGAACTCGTGTACAAGCTCCAGTCCCTCGGCTACCAGCCCCTTGGCGACTTTACCGTGTCCGAGTGGAAGTTCCGCTGGACGGAGTTCTTTGGAGACGTCATTACGATCTCTGATCTCGGCTCGTTCATCCGCGTTTACCGTGAGTTCCCTGGCAACGACACCAACGTCTTCGCGGAGAAGCAGAAGCGTGCCTACGAGTTTCTCCACCGCTTTGGCATCGGTATAAAGGACCTCCTGCCCTACGACGTGCGCGGTTTCCTCGTTATGATGGTCCTCCAGGCGGCCCAGCAGTCCCAGCAAGGCAATGCCCAGAACCCCCAGCAATAAAAACATACCTTCCCTGGATTTTGTTGTTGCCGTGGGTCCGTGGTCTAGGGCCAGCTTCTCTGGCCGCGCGAC
>JALTCQ010000051.1 GCA_027074515.1 Microcaldota archaeon
CTTCCTGCCGAGTGGCTTCTTGGGCTCGACGCGGCGGACGTCGTCAACGAGCAGCGTCCTATCGTACTGCATGAACGTATCCCTCAGATCCTCATCCACGGCAACCAGTGCCTTGGCAATGGCGCCACGGACGGCAACGGCTTGGCCCATAACACCGCCGCCGTGAACGTTCACCTCAATGCTCACCTTACCAGCAAGGTCGCCAGCAAGGGTCAGCGGCTCTTCCACGATCATACGGAGGTACTTGTTACGAATAGTGTCGAGTGCGAAGCCGTTGATGCGCACGCTGCCGTCCCCAGGATAGCGGAGCGTGGCGCGAGCCACTGCGCTCTTCTTCTTTGCCTTGGTGTTGACGATTTGAACCTTCTTCGCCATAACATCACCATCCTCCAAGCATCTTTGCAAGGTCACCTAGCCGCACGTATTTGGAGGGCAGCTTAGCATCTATGTGCTTGATATCAGCATTCTTGAGCTCATCGGGAATGCCTCTCCAGACCTTGACCCGCTTGAACGCTTCCCTACCGCGCTTGCGCCAACGAGGGAGCATGCCGCGAACGGCGCGGCGAACAATGCCCGTTACAGTTCTTGGATACTTCGGAGAGTTAACAATGGGGTTCCTGTGAGTTTTCAGATCTATGCGTGCCTTGAAACGCTCGTACACAGCATCGCGGTTGCCGGAAATGACGATGTTCTCAGCGTTGACGATGTGAACAGTCTCACCCAGAAGTGCCTGCTTCGCCGCGAATGCAGCAACGCGACCCAAGGGCGTGTCAGTACCATCAATTACGATCATGCCAATCCCCTCACTTGATTATCCTCACGTTTGATCCCTTTGGATTCTCCTTAACGAGATCCAAGATCCCGATGGCCTTGCCGCCAGCACCCTCGATCTTTGCCCTTGCAGAGTCCGAGAATGCCCACGCGGCCACAGTAACCTTCTTGTCAATCCTGCCAAAGCCTAGCACCTTGCCAGGGACCACAACTACGTCCCCGTCCTTGGCAAGCTTGGAGATTTTTCCAACGTTTACAATAACCCTCTTGCGGGTTGCTCGGGAGAGCTCGTATGCGACGTCGTCCCAAATGGGCGCGTCCTCCCTGCGGGACGCTTTTTCGAGCGCCACGATGGTGTCCCGGAGGAGCACGTTAGTAGGTCCTGTTCTCTTCATCGTATCTCACCCACCTTCTCGTAAAAATCTTCAAGACGGCGCACCAGGCTCTGCGCGGCCGCCTTTACAAGCGTATCCACTGGCATATTGCCGTAACTCTCCACGTAAAAGATGAAAACATCATCTTTTTTCCGCACTTCAGCGGCGTCGGGGTGTTTCTCAAGCACCTCGTCGATGAGGTTGTAGAGCGCGTCGGAAACACCCTCGGGAGACTCGTTCTCCCGCTCAAGCGCCTTGAAGTCAAAGTCGGGGAAGACGGACTTGACGGCATCCTTGTCCTTCACATCTATGCGCACCACAGGGCGGAAGGATGCCAGACCTGCCTGCCACTTTGCGTGATCCCTCGCAGTACCAACCTTCGCCACGGCTTCCAGACGAAGCCTCTGGCCCTCCGTAAGGTGAACGATGGGAATCTCCGGATCAACAATCTCTACGCCGGGCGTTTCAGGCGTGAGATCACCAGAGTACACTGTGGCAGGACCCTCCTTGTCCAAGAGGAAGCGAGCCTCGGACTCATCGTTGTACGTACCCCACTCTGCCTTCAGGGGGACGAGGCCCAAGCGGTGCGCTATGTACTCGTCCCACATTGGAGACGTGTTCTCGTAAAAGTATACGTCCTCTATGGCGAAAACTGGAACCTCTGAGATGATTGCCCTGCGAATCGCATTGGCAAAGGGGAGAGAGACCCCCTTTAGGAGGAAACGAAGAGAATCGTCCCCCTTCTCCAGGATTTCCAGCTTCATACTCTCCTTCCCCTCTTTCCACCCTTCTTGCGGGTGCTGTCGTGCGGAATGGGGGTAACATCCCTTATGACCACTGGAATGAGTCCATGTCGGGCGAGCTCACGTATTGCAGCCTGTGCTCCTGGCCCGGGAGTCTTGGGACCGGTGCCACCGGGAGCACGGACGTAGATGGACACATACTTGATTCCCATATCCGTGAGCTTGTTGGCGACGATCTCCATTGCCTTCATGGCTGCGGTTGCTGTCCCCTTCTTGCTGTCTGCGTCCACGACCATACCGCCGGAGGCGATCGCGATGGTCTCCGCGCCCGTCTCGTCAGTAGCGTGGATGATCGTGTTGTTCTTGGACGAATATATGTGTATAATGGCCCTGCGAGCGTTATTGACCTTCATTCACACCACCCTTCTTCTCACCCTCCGCCACTGCGGGGGCGTGCTGCGGCGCCTGGACCACTGCAAGCATCTCGGGATCCAGGGTGATCTTATCCTCCTCACCGCGCTTCACCCAATAGGAGGGCACGGTGACACGGACGCCGCCCACATAGACGTGTCCGTGAACGATGAACTGGCGAGCCTGGAAAACAGTCCGGGCCAGTCCCTTGCGCCAGACCTGTGTCTGAAGCCTGCGC
>JALTCQ010000052.1 GCA_027074515.1 Microcaldota archaeon
GATTGAGGCTACGCTTCTCCAACTGAAGAAGAAGATCGAGGCAACACTGTCCCAGCTTCAGGGTGCTGGTAATGCACCAACGGGTGCGTGATCTTCGGGCCGCTCTCTTGGCCCTCACCCCACAAGTCCTTGTTCTTCCACACTCTAGGGCGGATATTGATGCGCTTTCCTCTGCCCATGGCGTTGCTTATTTTTTGAACCGCCACGGCATCGCTGCCCGTGTTTGCGCACCATCCGTATCTGCTCCTGCCGCTCGGTTGGCGGAACGGCTGGGTTTTGTCCACGACTCTTCTTGTGACCCAGCAGGAAAGGATATCGTTGTCGTGGATACCTCTTCACGTTCCATGCTGGATGTGGACGTATCTTCGGCCCGCAGCGTTCTTTCCGTTGATCATCACGAGGGAGGGGATCTTCCTGGATTCGTGTTTGACGCTCCCGCCACCGCCGCCGTTGTTCACGAGCTTGTTGCGGGTATTGCCGACTGCAAGCTCCTCAGCTTCCTGGCAGCGGGGATCGTGGCGGACACTGCCGGTCTCTACGTTGCCGGTGCTGACGCTCTTTCCACTCTTTCGTCCATCTTTTCCCGTTGTTCCCTGCGCGTTTCTGATGTCTTGGATCTAATGGATTCAGAGCCCCCTCTGTATGAGAGAATCGCGAGACTACGCGCCCTCGAGCGTATGCGCGTTTATGCCGTCGGCGAATACGTGTTGGTGACGTCTCGCGTTTCGTCGTTTGAAGGGTCTTCTGCGTGGTTGCTCGTTCAGGCAGGAGCGGACCTTGCCTTTGTTGGCAGCAAGGATCGCATTTCCGCCCGCCTGTCCCCGCGTTTCTTGAGGCGGACGGGCATCACCCTGCAGGCTATCTTTTCCCGTCTCACCGCAGACGTGGGTGGCACGTGGGGCGGCCACGCTGCCGCCGCGGGGATGCACACCGAGGACGTGGACGTTGCTCTTCGAGCAATTCCCACCATCGTTTCCCTTCTTCTCGAGCAGAGAGGTTTTCCACACTCCATTAGGGCCTACTGATCCATTATGATTTTTATATCGCCGTCCTCTACCTTTAGTCCCTTTTTTATGATGTAGTGGACGGTGCTCTTGGGGATCCCGAACTCTTTCGCTATCTTTCGAATGGATACGCCCGATTTGTGGAGTGCCAGAATTGTTGCGATTGTTTCTACCGGAATCTTTGCAAATCGCCCCCGTCTGCTCTCTATTCTATGCCGTTCACCTATAACTTCCTTTGCCTTCTTGCTTAACCTCTCCCACGTGGATCTTGGCATCCTGAACTCTCTGGTGAAGGGAGCAACGCGCTCTAGAATCTCTGCGGGTAATGGCCGAGGGATGTACACGACCACGTCTCCTACGTCCTTGGCGAGTTCCAGCACTTCTTCGGCGTTACCTCTTTCCAGTACGAGGATCACGTTTAAACGTTGTACTCATTGGACTTAAACGTTTTCGGCTCCATTACAAATATGCGCTGGAACCTGGCCCTTCTCGTGTTCGCGTATGCGCTCATATTCGTTGCGGGGTTTCTCTTTGGCGTATCGTATAGTGCGGAGATTCTCGGGAGGAGCGCGACGGTTTACGCCGCTGCCGTCATCTCTGGAACGGAATCTGGCACCCTTGCCACGGTTACAGCACAGGTCATCCCTGGCTCTGGCAGAACGTATATCACAGTGAACCCCAGCGCGGAACTGGACACACAGGAGTCTGCGCAGACCGCTGCTTCTGTCGCCGCGCGTCTCGCCGGCAAAACGATTCCCATATACGATATCCTGTTCACGATCAACGCACCAACCGAGATCGTTGGGGGGCCATCTGCGGGGGCTGCCATGACCGTTGCTGCCTACGCCGCACTCACCGGCAAGACTCCCCGCAAGGACGTCGTGGTAACCGGGGAGATCCATCCCGATGGCAGCATAGGGCCAGTGGGCGGCCTCGTGGCGAAGCTTCACGCCTGTGCTGATCACGGGGTCCACGTTTTCTTGATCCCCGCGGGGGAGAGATACGTACGGATTGCCCAACCCGTTGTGGAGAAGCAAATGCCCGCGCCGGGTGTTGTCGTCATCACGAAGACCGTGCAGTGGAAGACCATAGACCTTGTCGAGCTTGGTAAGAAGTTGGGGGTAAAGGTGGTGGAGGTTTCAGATATCCACCAGGTGTTGCCCTACTTTTTCAGCTGAAGAGCTTCTTGTTGAGATAATCCACCAGGTCTTCCTTCCCCCCTATGTTCCCAAGGAACACTTCACGCAACGCGTCGTTTATCGCTGCTGTCAGTTCTGTGGGGTCCTTGTTGCCCTCACGGTACGCTCGTATGCACGTGTCCACTATTGGCTCCCACACTTCTGATTCTATGAACATCTTGGCACCCATCCTGTCAAGCCCCGCTATGGCGTCCGACACGTACTCCAGTTCCTCTGCGCTGGAGACCTTTTTTAGGCCCATCTTCGTCAGAACGTCAGCAACTTCGGATATCTTGTACATGGGGATGGGTCTTGCATTCTTTAACACCCTTGCAGCGTTC
>JALTCQ010000053.1 GCA_027074515.1 Microcaldota archaeon
ACGCCTTATGGAACACTTGCAGAGGCTACAGGGAAAGAACGTGAGCGTCCATCAGCACTACGACCGGGCAATACAAGCAATGAAAAACGGCAGGGCAAATGATGCCAAGATGTACCTTAAAATGATCGAATACGGGCAAAGAACACACGAGGAAGAGCTACAGAAAAGACTGGAACGCATTGCACACGGAAAAATCGATACAGACGACGTGCTAAAGCGCATAGCATCAACCTCCGGTAGAGACACGCTGCTTGGTCTGGCGCAGGAGCTGGATCTCGGCAACGTGGAAAGCACGAGGCACTGGGAAGAATTCACAGAAGAAGAGCTCAAAACGATAGAAAGAGTGCTTACAGAACGGAACGCAAAAATAAAGCACGTGGAGAACCTGCACAGGCTGTTTAAGCAAAATAAGATCCGTGGAATAGTGAGAAAGGCTCTCGTATGGAGCAAACGGATGGGTGTGGAAGAAAAGGCCGTGGACGAACTAATTTGGGGACTTGCCAAAAGAGACCCGCGCGTGATGGAACTCGTGGAGCAGTACAGGTTCAAGAACAACGGGATCGGCGACCTTCTACGGAAGATAAGCAACAGAGAAAAAGAGTGAGAGCCGCGGGCGGGATTTGAACCCGCGACCTGCCGCTTACAAGGCGGCCGCTCTACCGGACTGAGCTACCGCGGCACCTGCCCAATCGCAATAGATGAAAAGAATGGTTAAAAAGATGGCGTCAGCCGAAGTAGTCGGGGGCCTTCTCCTTCTTCGCCACGATCTTGCGGACGACCTTCTGGGAAAGCAGCTTGCTGAAGGCCTCGTAGAAGGCCACGGTGTCCTTGTCCAGGGATGGACCAACTAGCTCCATTGCCCTCTTGAAATCATCCATGGTAACCTTCGTGGGTTCCATATTGTTGTGGCGAAGGGCAACAAGCGCTGCTTCGCGGACAAGGGCAGCGATATCTGCTCCTGTGTAGCCCTCGGTGGCCTCGGCGATCTCTTCCAAATTCACGTCGTCCGCCAAGGGAACGCCTTTCGTGTGGACCTTTAAGATCTCCAAACGGGCACCCCTATCCGGCGGAGGCACGTAGATCACGCGGTCAAAGCGGCCCGGACGGAGAAGAGACGGGTCTATGATGTCAGGACGGTTCGTGGCGGCAATCACAACCACGTCCTTCAGCTCGGAAATTCCGTCCATCTCTGTAAGAAGCTGGTTCACGATTCTGTCAGTCACGTGTGTATCGTCACCACCCCTGCGCGGAGCTATGGCGTCTATCTCATCTATGAAAACCACACAGGGTGCTGCCTGGCGCGCCTTGGTAAAGATCTCGCGAATGGCCTTCTCGCTCTCGCCCACCCACTTGGAAAGCACCTCTGGACCCTTGATAGATATGAAGTTCGCTTCAGACTCGGTAGCGACGGCCTTGGCGAGGAGGGTCTTTCCAGTACCGGGCGGACCGTAGAGTAGAATCCCCCTGGGCGGCTTGATGCCCATTGCTTCGAAGGAATGCCTCTTCTTCAAGGGCAGCTCAACAGACTCCGTGAGAAGGCGCTTCACGTCGTGCAGGCCACCCACGTCATCCCAATGGACAGAGGGAACCTCTACGAACACTTCGCGAAGCGCGGAGGGTTTTACCTCCTTCAACGCCTCTTCAAAGTCTTTGCGGGTAACCTGAAGCCTGTCAAGGATCTCTGGTGGGATGGTTTCCTGATCAAGATCGATTTCAGGTAGAATACGGCGAAGTGCCTTCATCGCAGCCTCCTTGACGAGAGCAGCGAGATCTGCACCAACGAAGCCGTGGGTCACATCTGCCAGCCAGTCCATATCAACGTCCTTTGCAAGAGGCACGTTCCTCGTGTGGATCTGGAGTATCTCCTTCCTGGACTGGCGGTCGGGAACGGGGAGCTCGATCTCCCTGTCGAAGCGTCCGGGGCGGCGAAGTGCTGGATCTATGGCGTTGGGCCTATTCGTAGCTGCGATGACGACAACATCCCCTCTGCTCTCCATGCCGTCCATTAGGGTCAGGAGTTGAGCCACAACTCTGCGTTCTACTTCGCCCAGCACGTCCTCGCGCTTCGGAGCAATGGCGTCAATCTCATCTATGAAGATGATGGCTGGTGCGTTCTCTTGAGCTTCCTCGAAGACCTTTCGCAGCCGTTCCTCCGCTTCACCAACGAACTTGCTCATGATCTCGGGACCGTTGATGGGGATGAAGTAAGCATTGGTCTCGTTGGCAACAGCCTTGGCCAGAAGCGTTTTTCCAGTGCCAGGGGGGCCATACAACAATACACCCTTGGGCGGTTCTATTCCCAAGCGGTGGAAGAGCTCAGGATGCTTCAAGGGGATCTCGATCATCTCTCGGATCTTTTGAACCTGCTCCCTCAAACCTCCAATATCATCGTACGTGATGTTGGGCACGTTACTCGTCTTTACGGGCTTGTCAAGAATAACAATTTCTGTTTGAGGTGAAACACGAACGATTCCAGATGGTTTCGTGGATACCACAA
>JALTCQ010000054.1 GCA_027074515.1 Microcaldota archaeon
CGTAGTCAGTGCGTAGCCTCGACCGAATGGTGGTCGCGTTACTAAATGGCCTGCCAAGCAAAGCAAACGCAGGGCACAGGGGTGCAGAACTCGTGTTCCGGCAGAACGTCTATGAATGTGCGTCTGGTCGTGAGACCAGACCCGCGGCTCGCCAGCCGCGTACCGGCCAGGGGGTTGCACCCCCTCTGACCCCTGCAGGCCACTTGCGGTGACCCATTGTGCGGTCAGCCGAGCAGGGTGAGGCTGACCCCGCGGCTCGCCAGCCGCGTATCGGCTGAAGCGGGCCCGGGGGGATTCGAACCCCCGACACTCCGGTTAAGAGCCGGATGCTCTGCCAGGCTGAGCTACGGGCCCAAGAGAATGAGGCCTAGCATAATGGAAAGGCAAGAATAGGAATAAAAAACATGTTCCCCGCTTGATTATACATAACTCGGATGTCCCAGGAAACGCTTATAAAGGAGTTCAAATTTTTAGTAGCAGGTGATGCATGTGCTCAAGTACACGATCGCGAAGCAGATGTCTGGCAAGAAGGTGTTCACGAACCGCGGTGAGGAACTAGGGAAGCTCATTGACCTGCTGGTGGACGAGAAATCCGGCGATCTGGAGGACCTGCTCGTGGAGATCTCCCCGGACAGCAAGGCCGCTCGAAAGCTCGGATTCAGCGAAAGGATTGTACGGATCCCCTACGCAGCGGTCACGGCGGTCAGCGACGTAGTCATAGTGGACGAGGGGAACATCAAAGCGGAGGAGTAAAGTCATACACTACTTCTCTCCTATCCCACCGCTTCAGCACGAAGGGGCCTGTCCGGTCTGGCGGGCTACGTCCGGATTTTGCCACGGACATTGCAGCAAGGAGCTCAGATGAATGAGCGTATGCCTCAGATAGCATTGCTTCTAGTTCTTGGAGCTCTTTCTGGGCAGCTTCACGCTCCTTCTTCCAGAAGTCGACCATGCTTCGTTCTTCCCGCGGTTCTGGCTCCGAGGCAATGGACAAGATGGTTGGAGTCAGGAGATCCAAGGCTTCCGAAAGCGTAGGAACGTGTTCCAAGACATAATCGCCAGTTTCGTACTTGCTAACAGAGAACGGGAGGATATCAACGATCTCATCGCCAGAACGGACCACCACAGGATCTGAATTATCCAGACGGCGGAAGAGTTCGCAAAGGGCGTCGTAAATACGGTCTACTTGGGGAGAAGTCAGTTCAGACGTGGGGGTGTTCTTGTCCACGCCTGCGAGGGTGCAGGCTTCCTCCGCGTAGATGGGAGGGATTCCCGCGCGCACAAGGGAACGAACCACATCCTTGGCGGTGAACACGGAGGCGAATTCGTCCTGCGAGATGCCAGGATGCAAGCGGGGTGCTGGTGGGGGCTGGTATTCAAGACCGCGGCGTATGCTACGATCCCGCCAGTCGCGCTCGTGGAGAGCATAAACGATTGTTCCGTCCGCGTCGGTGAGAATAACGTTGCCGTCGCCGAAAAGCTCGAGAATGATGGAACCGTCCTCGGTGTTGAAGCGAAGGATTCGATCGAAGTTGACCTGCTCCACGGACTGGATGCGCCTATTGCCGAGCATCTTGCGCGATATGATCGCGAGGTTGTCCGGTCGGTCTGCGGAGATGACGTAGCGCGTGGGGATCAAGAGTGGGGGCAAGAAGAGAAGATCTGGAGCACCAACGAGCTTGACCTTGTAGCCGCCAGATATTCGAACGATCTTGGAAAAGCGCGAGGGAGTTAGCTCGTGAGCGAGAACGTAAACGTCGAAGTTCGTCAGTGCATCCTTCATAGAATAAAACTGTTTCAAACCTATTTTGAACGTGGTAGTATACGTCCTTCGATGGGGACATAGGAAGGATCGGGACAAGAGAGTCACGACACACGTGGGTCTGGTCGCAAGGGCCTTCGGAGCCGACGGAATTATACTATCAGGGGAACGGGACGAGTCCGTGTTAAAAACGTGGCGGGACGTGACAAAACGCTGGGGCGGGCCGTTTCACGTAGAGTACCGAGAAGATTGGAGGAAGTTGTTAAGAGAGTGGAAGGAGCGCGGTGGAATAATCGTCCATTTGACGATGTACGGGATTCCAGTGGACGATGCAGTGGAACAGATAAAGAAGGGGGGGCATAAAGACATTCTCGCGTTCGTAGGGGCCGAAAAGGTGCCGCGGGAGGTCTACGACCTGGCGGACTACAACGTGGCCGTGGGCAACCAGCCACACAGCGAGATTGCTGCACTTGCAATATTCCTTGACCGGCTGCACGGGGGGGAAGAGCTTTACCGGAAGTTTAAGGGTGCGAGGCTGGAGATCGTACCCAACCCGCGGGGGAAGTCCGTAGTAAAAAAAGATTTCGCCCCAAAATAGTTCGTGGCAAAAAAGACCGACCCCATACTTCAGCTCATTGAACTGCCATTCGTCAAGGAATTTCTCACGCAAAAGGGCGGCGAGAACGCGATACCCGTGCTGAGACTCGTTCTGGAAATGGGAAATGCGGTCAC
>JALTCQ010000055.1 GCA_027074515.1 Microcaldota archaeon
GGGGGGAGCCAGGATGGCCGCTTGTAGAGTGGCACTGCCTTGTCCCTTGGGACTCTCCGACCGCAGAACGCGCACGTAACGTAAGTAACCTTACCCATTCTCAACCCTCCTTTGAATAATGAATTAAAAGACCTGCACACCCTTTTTAAACCGTTATTGGGGATCCTCATGAGCTCTTGGGAATCTTACAGGGCAAAGCACCTGAAAAAGTACGAGGAAGCCAAGCGAAGCGGTGCAGTGGATCCGCCCATTGTTCCACTTCTTGAATTCCTTAATCAACGTGCTGATTACGTGACCACGTCTTCTTGCTCCGGCCGAATCACGCTGTTATCCACGTCTCCCTCCGAACGCAAGGGGGAATCCTTCTTCTATCGAAAGTGGCACCGGCCCGTTTTATTTGACGAGCTTTGGGGCGCAATTGATGGGTATTCTGGCGGCGGGCGTCTGATCCTGAAGTTTGATCCGTTCATACTTCATGTTGGGGCCCGAGATGTTGAATCTGCTCTTCGACTGATCCGCGTTGCCCGAAATGCTGGAATCAAGATAGCTGGAATTCAGAGTGCTGACGAGACAAAGGTGCACGTTGAACTGCGGGGCATCGACTCAGTATCCCTGCCCGTGTGGGATGGGTCACTACTTATTTCTGAAGAATATGCGCGGTATCTCACGCGATATCTGAACTGGAAGATGCTTCGCAACCAGGAGCGTCTTGAGTGCTTGTATCGTGCTGTATCCACTGATTTGTAGTTCTATTTCTTCCCAAGCGTTATATACTGTGGAATCGTGTTAGTTTTATGGACGCGCTTAGCGGCTCTGCCCTCGTTTTCAGCGTGCTTGTCGGTGCGATGATGGTCGGAGGTCTCTTGCAATACTTGGGCATCCTTCCCCAGCTGGGGTACTTGCTCGCAGGGTATTTTATCATGCCTGCTCTCCCCACATCCATGCAGAGCTTCCTTCTTGCTTCTGGTATCGCCTTGCTCCTATTTTACCTCGGTTACGTTGCTTCTAGCCGCAGATTGTTTTCCACCCCCTTCCAAACGGTGTATCTGCAGCCACTGCGCGTGGCGATAGGGTTTTCCATGTTCTTCATACTTTTTTACGTTGCTGGGCTTGGTGTTGCCGTGGCTTCCGCCCTCGCGGTGCTCTTCTCCACGTCATCTGCACTCATACTTCGTTGGGGCGCTAACTTTGCCCACCGACGCGTGGAAGAGTCGCTCGTGGCAATGGATGCTGCTGTTTCTGCCGTTGTGCTTTTGTACCTGCTCGGTGCAAGCGGTTTATCCATCCTTTTAGCCGTGGCAATATACGCTGCGTTCTTCTTTGCGGAATCCGCGCTCTGGGACACGCTTCTCATAATCGTGGCCACGGGGGCGTGGTATTCTGGAGCATTGCCATCGCTTGCCCTTTTGTTTCTCCTCGGCGTGTTCACACACCACCGCGTTCACGGGGCTGGAAAGCGCTGGCTGGATCCGATTATGCACGACGTCGTTCCCCTTTACTTCCTATTCGCCCTTGCGGGTGCTACACAGTATCCTTTCAGTGTTTCCGCTGCCCTTGTCTTCCTCGGAGTCCTCGTGATAAGCTTCTTCCAGAACTTCGTATCCCTCGTCATACTCGGGCCCCTCTTTGGAATTCCTCCACGGACAGGGATGCACATGACTGCCCGAGCGTTTGGTCCATCCGAGGCCACCCTTGCGGCAGCTCTTTTTGTCCACTCTCCCGCTATCGCCTCCGCAGCACTTTGGTTCTATGCGTTCGCGCTCTTCGTATACTCCTTTGTCAAGACAGACGTGGATGCGGAGCGTTTCGTTTCGGCACTACTTCCCTCCAGCGTGAAGCGCATGTTGGAGCGCTTTGAGGCAGGGTACCTCCCTGTTTACGTGAAGAATCGCGTGCTTCTTGACAGGGGCTTTGCCCGTTCCGTTTTACCACGTGCTAGGCGCATCGTTACTGCGCTTCTAATATCCTTGGCTGCTGTATTACTAATGGCTGACGCGATAACGGTGATTCACGAGCATAGCGTTATCTACATTCTTTCTGCGGTATTCCTTGTGGTCGTTGCTGCGTGGGTTGCGATCCCTGCGTACATATCTCTCTACTGGGATGCGCTCGAATTCCTTTCCAGATACACATACGAGCGGCCCCTGCGGCCTGGCCGTGCCCCATACTACTTTGTTGGTGGCTACATATCCGTTCTGGTAGGTTTCCTGCTATTGCCGCTTACTTTGCCGTCAATGAACCTCGTTATCATTTTCTTTGCGCTGCTATTGCTGAATCTTGGGCTCTACGTCCTTCTCAGTAGCTACTACGGCATTGTCAGGGAGTTGTTGCGCCACCGAACGGCATAATTTAATTATTTTGCATCTTCTGCTTTATGAACTCGAGGGGCCCGTGGCCTAGTCTGGATATGGCGTCGGCTTCCGGAGCCGAAGGTCCGGGGTTCGAATCCCCGCGGGCCCGCTTCGACCGCCATATCGGTCGACGCTAACGCGAGGCCAGCCTCTCTCTGCTCGGCTGACCACACACTGGGTTGCCAGGGACATTCCGCCGGAATTCGAGTTCTGCACCCCTGTGCCCTGCGTTCGCTTCGCTCAGCAGGCCATTTGGTAACACGACCGCCATATCGGTTGACGCTCGGCCGAACATCAGCTGGCGAGCCGCGGGTCCGATCTACGATCGAACGCACAATGTGCTGCCATGCACAGCACGCAGGGGTACAGGGGGTGCAACCCCCGTCGGGACGGCGGCTGTGGGAACGCTTTTAACGATTCTCTTTCCAATCCTCTCGAAGGGTGGCGGGGTTTACCTCGTTGCCCAGCAGGAGGTGCTTAGTTTGGCTGAGAAAAAAAGCTCTAGGAAAGGTATAAAGAAGGAATCTGGCTTGCTCGTGCCAGTGGAGCAGTATTTATCGTCGGGTATACACATAGGCACTGTTTTTAGGACCGGATTTATGCGCAAGTTCATTTTCAAGACCCGCCCGGATCGTCTTAACGTGATGGACATTCAAAAGATCGACCAACGCATACGTATCGCTGGGAAGTTCCTGGCCAACTACGAGCCCGGTGACATTGTGGTGGTGGCTAGAAGAAAATACGCTCAGCACGCCGCTCGCAAGTTCGCTGAAACGATTGGTGCGAAGGCAATAGTTGGTCGTTTCGTTCCGGGCACGTTTACAAACCCACAGGCCCGCGAGTTCATGGAGCCAGCAGTTGTATTCGTTTCCGACCCCATAGCAGACAAGGAAGCCATCGACGAGGCTGCAAAGGTGCGCATTCCTGTAGTGGCCATCTGCAACACGAACAACACGTTCCAGAACATAGACCTGGTCATTCCTGGTAACAACAGGGGGAAGAGGGCGCTTGCTCTCATATACTGGCTTCTTGCGCGGGAGTACTTGCGGAATAGGGGCATTATCAAGAGCTACGATGAGTTTAACGTGCCCCTGAGCGAGTTTGAAGGTGGTAGGCGGTGATACGACCCCCGGCCGTTGCCGGGCTTTTTTATCCTTCTTCTCCAGACGAGTTAGCTAATATGGTGGATTCTTTCCTTGCGAAAGTTCCTAACTATCCGAAGAGGGATTACGTGGCAGCTATCGTGCCTCACGCCGGCTATGTGTACTCTGGCCCCATTGCTGCCCACGTGTACAAAGCACTTTCCACACTTCGTCCCCGTCATATTGTTATCGCTGGCCCAAACCACACTGGTTATGGTGCAGCGGTTTCTGTTTGGCCGAAGGGGGCGTGGGAGACCCCTCTTGGCCAGGTCCCCATAGATGAAGATGCTGTGGCTTTCGTTCTGGACAGATCTTCCTTTGCATTGGCCGACTATGATGCCCACCACTATGAACACTCTGTGGAGGTACAGTTGCCGTTCCTTCAGCGCATATATGGTGAGTTCTCTTTCGTTCCCGTTACGATGATGTATCAGGCCCCCGATGCTGCTGAGGACCTTGCCAATGCTTTGCCTCTCGAGACCCTTTTTATCGCGTCTTCTGACTTTTCCCACTACGTGCCCGCGGACGTGGGCAGGGAAAAAGACCTTGCTGCGATACAGTACATACTAGATCTCGACGTTGATGGCTTCTATAGATTCGTCCGCGAAAACGACGTTTCAGCGTGTGGAATCGGCCCCATAATGACTGCGATGGAGTATGCCAAGCGCCTTGGTGCCCGTGCTGAACTGTTGGCATTTGGGAACAGCGGAGACGCGACTGGCGATTATTCTAATGTCGTAGACTACGCAGCCATCGTGTTCTACCGTTAAAAGTGCATTCCCTCAAATACTCTTATGAAGCAGATCTCTGAGCACTTGTTTGCCGTTCCTGTGGTTGACGAGGAAACGGATCTTTTTGAATCTCTGTGGCCCTTGGACGATGGAGTTAACTACAACGCGTATGTTGTTAGGGGTACTGACGGTGCAGCAATCATTGATACGGTCCACGAAAGCCTCTCCGACGAGTTTCTTTCAGCAGTCTTCCAGGTTGTGCGTCCGGAGGAGATAAAATACGTTGTCGTGAATCATATGGAGCCGGATCATTCCTCTTCATTGTCTCAACTTCTTGAGAAAGCCCCAAATGCTAAAGTTGTCATCTCTCAGACCGGTGCAACGCTTTTCTCCCTTCCTGGGGACGTGCTGCCTGTCAGGGACGGTGATACGCTCTCCCTCGGGGACGTGACCCTTCGTTTCGTTCACACGCCCTGGACCCACTGGCCGGAGACCATGGTTACCTTTGTCCCCGAAGATAGAGTCGTGTTCACTTGCGATCTATTTGGTGCTTACGGTGCGTATCCGGATCTTTCAGCGGATGATTGGGACGCTTATCTTTTGGAAGCCCGTCGTTATTACGTAACCGTGCTCTCGAAGTACGCTCGCTTCGTATCTGCAGCCCTTGGAAAGGTCCGCGCGCTGCAACCGAAAATCATTGCTCCAGGACATGGCATTCTGTATTCTGGCGAACGGTTGGAGCAGATCCTTGACCTGTACGGGGGCTGGGCGGAAAACAAGGCAGAAGGGCGCATTCTCATACTTTATGGCTCCATGTACGGCTCTGTGTATTCTAAGGTGGACTCTTTGGTGCACGCGCTGGAGAGTATGGGCGTGACCGTGGATGCTCTGGACCTTTCACGCGAGGACTGGTCCTACGCAATGACCTTCGTCCTCGGTGCTGACGCTGTGGTGGTTGCATACCCCACCTACGACGCGGACGTGTTCCCCCCTGTTCGATTCTTCCTTGAGACCGTCAAGGACAAGGGTCTGCTCGCAGGGAAACCCATCTACGTTATTGAGGCACATGGCTGGGCATCTTCCGAGCAGAAGATCCGTGCACTGCTTGATGGCCTTGACGTGAGAGAGGTGTTCTCCTTTAGCGCTAAGCAGCCGTTGCCTCTTGATGCTATAGGGGCCCTTGCTCAGAAGCTTGCAGGTATCGTTCAACAGCACGCATAGCTCCCTTCCAATCCTTTTCTGGCGCAGTTGTTTTTGCTAGCGCTTCTTTGATCTCTTGTGCAGGTAGCCCCCTTTCTAGAAGCCACACCACGAACCGCGACAGGTTTCTTGGCGTCTTTGTTAGATTTCCACGCTCAAAGTCAAGAACTGATATCGTGCCGTTTTCTTTCACGACCATGTGGTATTGGGGGTGCCGTATTTCCTTGTGATCTATGCCTGCTCTAGACAGCTCTGCAACCACGCCCAACGCCTTGTTCCACACGTCTTCAACGGGCATCTTTGCCAGTATTTGCCCTCTCGCCGTTTTTCTTAGCAGTACTGGTCCAACCAGCAGGGGTATTTCTGAAGCTCCGTGGAGAAAAGCCTTCCACGTCAGGACGAACTCCCAGAATATTTTCCTCAGGTTCCAGTCGTGGCGATACTTGAACACGATCTGTGGCGTCACGATAACTATGTTTCTTGGATTTCTCTTGACGATCACGCCCATTCCCATCGCACCCCTCTCCGTACCCACGCTGCCAGCGTACGCCCAACGAATGGCACGTTTCTCGTTAGGTCTGCAGTTCTTCTTGCGAAACCCCTTGCTAGGATCTCATTTGTGCTCGTGATGACAAAATCTGCTTTCACCTTCTTTCCCAACCGCGGAACGGCGCCGGAGTATGACATGAGCTTGTGACGTATGATGTTCGTCCATCGTCTCGGCCCACCGTTGGCTGCCTTAGCTTCCATCACTCGGATTCGCCCGTTAATTACCCCCAAACCGTCAAACTCCCCAATTGTCACTCCAAA
Organism: Microcaldota archaeon; assembly: GCA_027074515.1. GTDB lineage: Archaea > Iainarchaeota > Iainarchaeia > JAADDC01 > JAADDC01 > SZUA-1452. The sequence continues at coordinate 6,235 of JALTCQ010000055.1, forward strand.
ATCTCGTAGCATTCTTGTCCTGTATCGTATTGCGTCGGGGTATGGTGTTGGAACGGTAAGCTCCACGTTTCTTGCCATGCATTCTGGGCGGACTGCACGGTACCACGCCAACGCCGCAAGGGTTTCCTGAACGCTCGTTCCTGCCAGATGTGCGAGATTTCCCTTAATCATATGTGTGATCACCCTTGCGATCTTTCGGTCAGCTCTCGCATAGCTCCTGAGCGTGGTATTGCCGATTTTTATCGTATGCTTCCCCCTTGCGCTCCTTGAGGGAATATTGACGTTTAGCCGATAGTTTTCAAAGGGGAAGATGATCACGAGAGGGGCGTGCTTCCATTTCGTTCTCGCTACCTTGTTCTGAGCCGCTGCAATTGCACATACTGCCGATTCCAGCGTTGGTTTTTCTATCGGCTTTGCAAACAGTATAGAATATGCTTCCTTCTCTATGTGCGTTGCTCTCCACGGTTCCCACCCGTTGTCCATCATGGGCTCAGCCACGATTTCCACGGCTTCCCTTACGTCTTCCCGTGTTGCCATTACCACCACGGCTCCCTGAAACTCCTTTTAAGTAGCGTCGTGTCGGAGGGCCAGACTGCATGCACCATGAGCTTACGGAACGTTTCGTGCGGCTTTAACGTGATGAGCGCGCGGTTTGCTAAATCTGTGGCCACGTGTTCGCTGTTGCTTACGACGACGAAGTGGGGGAAGATCCTCGTGCGCATGGGGCCCATAGTTTGCCCAATGTACTCAATTCCTGGCGTGAGCGTTTGCGCCTTATGCACCACGATCTCGTCCCACCTTGGAATAGTTCTAGGTCCAACGCTCTTTACCTCTATGATGTGCACGTTCTTTCCGTTCGTCGCAAGGGCGTCTATCTCTGTTAGGACTCGTCCAAATGCCTTTTTCCACCGAGTTTTTAGGCGCCCAAGAACTGTTATGTATATGTTTCTAGCGAATGCCCAATCAGTATTTTCCGCAAGTAGCGCGGCTACGCCGGCGGTTTCGTGCACGTTTCCTCCGATCACGTGCGGAGGGATGCCTTTTTCTAATATGATGTGCTTGAGAGGTTCCTTCACGCGGAGATCTGCTTTTGAAAAGCGTATTACAGGGATGGAGTACGGTCCAGCGCGTAGGGTTGCGAAATTTGTGGCCATCGCCTTGGCTATCTCTTCTGCTCTGTGTTTTTTCGGCCCGTATAGTCGTGTGTACACTGGAAATGCCCACGGTGGGAGGATGACGTTCATACGGAAAGCATACTGTGGCGATTCAACGGGATTTATCAGGAGTGATGTGACTACTGGTCTTGGTTTTGGTGCATTTTCCCGTCCGAACGCTTCTATCATTCCCTTTTGTAGCTCATGGATCGTTTTGATCGCAGAAATAACTGTCTGGTACCCGTTCAGTCCGCTCTTCGGATTTAAGAACAGGACGTGGTAATCTCCTTTTCTTGATCGCGAGATCTTGCCGATTTCCCACGGCTGGCCTCTGATCTGTTCAAGCAAGAACCGCTTCGTCTTTCTTATGCCCCACTCTTCCACCACGAAAAGAAGACGCCTTTCTCGTATAAATGTGCGCCGGTGGAGGGACAGGGGATCACTGCTCACCCCTGCCGGTTCTGCCGGCGCGGGAGGGTCGGGGCCGGGATTTGAACCCGGGCTACGGGATCCACAGTCCCGTGTGCTAGCCAGGCTACACTACCCCGACCACACAGTTAGCAGTAAATCTTCTGCAACGTTGATTTTAAATGCTTATTTAAACTCCGCTGCGTATTTCTTTACGTGAGGGTGGATCTGCATACGCACACGTGGTTCTCTCCTGATGGCATGATGCGCCCTGAGACACTTCTGCGCGTTGCAAAGAAACGCAAGCTCGGTGCTGTTGCCATAACTGACCACAATC
>JALTCQ010000056.1 GCA_027074515.1 Microcaldota archaeon
TTTCTTCACAGCGTCTCGTATGATTTTTAGCTGCTTCGGGTTCATGTTCCCGTGGAACTCTAGTTCTAATATTGCTTTTAGTAGCTGCGGTTCGGCCGCGACTTTTTTCAGGGACCCTGGGTGGGATACTATACGCGAACCGTGTTTTTTCAGGATTTCCTTCAGTGCATCCTCGTTTTTTACGTGGGACAGCAGTTTTGCAAGCGCTATTGTGCCCTGGTCCCCCTTGATCTGCGCAAGGACGTTAGCCACCTTTTTTGCCAGTTTCGCGTCTTTGATCTCGTGGTCGCGTTTTAGGCGGGGGATCACTTTCATTGCAACCCGTTTGCTTTCCCCTGTACCCAGCGCGCCCAGAACACTGTCAGTATCGTTCTTCGCAGCATTTAGTATGTGTTCAAGGGACTCGTCCACCGCCCAATGCGCTACCCCACTTCTTATGGCCTCTCTCACCGCGCTTATTGCTTGCTGAGGGTCCTCTTCTACGAAGGCGCGAGGATTACGTACGTTGTGCCAGAACGAGTCTGTCCTTGGTGCCTCTGGACGTTCTTTAAGGATTTTATGCGGTGATTCAGTCAGTGGTACCTCCATTCACATCCACCCGATTCGCTTGAACCACCACCACATACCCACGTATAATAATACGAGGAAGCCGTTTATAATCCAGAAGCCGTAGGGGTGTTCCGCGAGGGGAATGTATCTGAAGTTCATACCGTATATGCCCGTTATGATCGTTATGACTGCTAGTATGATCGATATTGCGGTCAAGCGCTTGATGAGCAGGTTCAGCTCCATGGACAGCGCCCTGTCGTGCAAGTCCAGTATCGAGTTCGCGGACTTTATGGTGAGGCTGACGAAGGACAGTACCTCGTGGACGTCTCCCTTTATGTCCTCTATCTCCTCCGGCTTTAGCAGGGGCGTTCGCCGAAGCTTCATGACTACCTTCCAGAAATAGGAGAGCTCTCTTCTAACGTCGTGTAGCTGGAGAAGAACGTCGTACACGTTTAAAACCCTGTTCGCGTCCGTGGAGTGCAAGTTTTGTGCCATGTCTTTCTCTACTCGCGTGACTGTCTTGTGGATCTCAGAAACGCGGTCGTGAATGATGTCCAACTGCTTCTTGATTGCCCGATATATGAATGCTCCTGGATTCTGCAGGAACTTTCTCCTTCGCTTTATGCTATTCTTTATCCACTTGAGCAGCTCCGTATCCTCGTCTGCGACGACAGCAACCGTGTTTTTCTTGACGGCTATGAGCGTGCTCTCTCCCATGAAGTTCAGATCCAGTATGAGCGTCCCATCCACGAAGTACACGTCGGGAACGTCTTCTTCTTCCCAGATCTGCAATATTTGCTCTCCAGGAAGGCTTAGCTTTTCTAGTTTTTCGTCTAATCTTTCCGTTTTCGTTGTGATGTAGTAAATGGTCTCCCCGAGCTTGCGTTTACGCGCCACGGATATAATTCGGCAGTAGGCATTTAAAACGGCTCGTTGATCGCCGAAGTGATCCATTCATCCATATAAACGTTCCTTCAATCTTCTCCTCGTGGCAAGGGATATCGTCTTCGTTAAATGGGGTGGCTCGATCATAACGGACAAGAACCGACCGCTTACACCGAACACAGCCATGATTTCCCGCCTGGCCGCGGAGCTGAAGCCCCTTCTTTCGGAGTATTCAATCCTTCTCGGTCATGGGAGCGGTAGCTTTGGGCACTGGGCTGCAAGGGAGTTCGCCAAGCTAAAGGACAAGAACCCACAACTCTACGCGGTGAAGGTCCATGCGGTTGCTGCGAGGTTAAACCAGATCGTCGTGGACACTCTTGCAGACCACGATCTCCCTGCTTTTCAATTCCCGCCGTCTGCAATAATCTTTTCCCGCGACGACAACCCGTCCCGTCTTTGCCTTGGTGCGCTGGGCGAGGTCTTGCGCGCTGCCTACCTTCCAGTCACGTACGGGGATGCGGTTCCAGATGCAAAGCGTGGTGGAACCATATTCTCCACGGAACGCGTTTTCTTCACGCTGAACTCGTCGTTGAAACCGAGACGAATAGTGCTGATCACCAGCGTGGACGGCGTTTACACGGCAGATCCGCTGAAAGATCCGAATGCCGAGAGAATACCCGAAATCACGCCAGAAAACTTTCCTAATATCCGTAAATCCCTTGGTGGCAGCCACGGCATAGACGTTACTGGTGGTATGCTCTCAAAGGTGGAAACAATGCTTGCTCTGGTTCGGACATCCCCCTGGCTCGAGTCAGTAGTGATAACTTCGGCGGAAAAGGGCCATATGAGCGCTGCAATTAATGGGAAACCCGTGGGCACAGTTATTCGAGGAGACTGACGATTTTGTCCACCGCATTGCACCAGTTTTTTCTCGTTTGCTCCACATTCCCACTATTGTCTATGCTTGCGTGGTAGAACGGGCTCTTTGGCACCTCTC
>JALTCQ010000057.1 GCA_027074515.1 Microcaldota archaeon
GATGAGAATGAGGGGAAAGGGCGGCAGCGTCGGGCACTTCCCAGGCCAGAGGAGGCCCAGTACCATGCCCATCGCTGGCGGGCTTAACTTCCGGGTTCGGAATGGGTCCGGGTGTTTCCCCGCCGCTATGGCCGCCGACCCGTAATACGTTCGTATAAAAATGGTTTTAAAGCTAGCGTCAGTCCTGCCTGGGTGCCTGGACAAAGTCCTTGATGAGCTCTCGCACCTTCTTGATGGCCTCCACGATCTCTTCCTCTTTCCGCACGCCAGCACATATCAGTTTTCCGTTCTTGAAGAGGAGGAGCGTGGCCTTGGGCTCGCGGATGCGGATGATAGCACCGGGGAACTGTTCTGGCTCGTACTCCACGTTGTCCAGCGTAGCGGCAAGGGAATATAAGTCCACGGTGACCTTCAGATCGCCAGAAGCGACGATGTTTTCTATGCGGAAGGGCACGTTCTTTGGATCGGGAAGCTTCAGGTGGGGCTGCGCCTCCTTGAGCACTTCGACGGTCTTTTCAATGGCCTTGCGAATCTGCTCCGGGTTCTTATTGCCCGTACATATCAGCTTTCCATTCTTGAAGACAAGCAAGGAAGAATGAGGGTCCTCTATCTTCAGTATTGCACCGGGGAACTGCTCTGGCTCGTACTCCACGTTATCCACGGAGAGAGCGAGGGAAAAGAGATCTATGTCCACGTCAAGGGACGCGGAAGCAACGATGTTCTCAACATGATAATAAATACCGTCCTTCTCTGGCATGGACCTCCTGTTAATATAAAGCCGACACCTTTAAAAAGGGGTAAAGTTGTTAAAGCTTCACCAACGCGCTTGCCGAACCACCGCCGTGCCAGCTCATTCTGGGCCGTACGCGGATCACCCAGAGCTTCTCGGTCACGTCATCCAGGAGAACGGCCAAACCACGCGTGTGCGGCAAAGACGCCAGGCTCTTGTCCAGGGATTCACCAACATAAGTGGGGCGAACGGATGACAGCGCTTTAATATCCAAGTAACTCGTGATCCTGTGTCCAAGGATGATGTCTGCCTGCGTGATGGCGTCGTCGCTGAGACGATCAATGCGCTGCGTGGCAAGAATGAGAGAAAGGCCGGGCTGACGTCCAACACGTATCCAGTCAGAAAGAACCTCTTTGGACAAGGATTTTCTGTCTCTCGGCATGAAGAGGTGCGCCTCGTCTATTATCATCCAAACGAGGGGCATTCTGGATATATTCTTGCCCTCTCGAATCTCTGAGATCTCCTCCACCTTCCTGTACTTCATACGCTCCTCAAATATGCGCTTCCCGAGGATAGCAACCACCACCTCGCGAAGGGAGGCAGAACCGAGAGCAGTCTTGAACGTGGAGACGTCTATTATGTTTATAGCGCCGGGCTTAACAAGATCCACTACCCTGGGCGCATTTGGATCAAAGAGCTCCCACTTCTTCGCCGCAACAAGGCGCATCTCCACAGATTTCTTTATGTGGGGCTTGGCATCAGAGTTCCTAACGATTTGGATGAGGTCATCTACCGTATATGCTCCTTTCTCCTCCGCCCCTGCCACAGCACCGGCAAGAAGTGCTCCCGCTTCCGAATCCAGCTCAAGGTTAAAAAGACCCAACCATTCCTCAATACCCATGTCTGCAGTGTTTATGGCGAAGTATCCGTCTACAGGCATCTCGTGCTCCAGGTAGAATGGTAGCGCGCTCTTGGGAACAAGAACGTTCACGTCAAAGGCCTTGGGCTGAAGGCCCCATTTCTGCAAAAGGTCTGCTTGAGGCTTGTTAGGCACCTTCATGGTCCAGAAAATGCCCACGGTGTCTATGACGATGACGGAAGTCCTGCTCTTAACGGAGAATGGCAGGGACGCCAGCTCCTCCAGAATCACGCCTAGCGTATAGGACTTACCATAACCACGCTTTCCCAGAACGAGCATCACGTGAGACGTGCTCATATCCATGAGAACGCGGCGGCCCAGGACCGGGTTCGCGCCTTTGCTCATGACGACGCGGCCTATGAATCCAGTCCCGCGCTTTCCAAACTCTCGAAGGGTGGACTCCTTGCGGCCAACCACCACGTCCTCCCCAGAGAGCACGTCCACGACCATGTGGATAATTATGCATCGGACGTTTAAAAGTCACTGTGGCGAAGAAAAAACACGAGAAAAAAGGGAAAGGGGCGAGGGAGGCGCGTAATGGTGGACGGAGGTGGATCCCAGGCGGGCAAACGTCAGGCCGGCGCGTAGTAAACCTTTCTGCCCTTGCGGACCTTCCTGACGAGGCCTCGCTTATACAGCCAGTTTAAACGGGCCGACGCAGCGTTGAGGCCTTTGTAGCCCAGGGCGTTCCGCACGTCCTCCGCGCAAACCATGCCGCGCTCTCGCACCAACGCAAGGATCTGCTCATCACGCTCGGACAGACCCAGATCCTCCGTC
>JALTCQ010000058.1 GCA_027074515.1 Microcaldota archaeon
GAAGAGCGCTACGACCACGAGGATCGTTATGGCAACCGTGTGGAGAATTACCTGCTGGGTCTGATTCTTCACCAACTGCCCGCGCATGAGAAGAAAAAGGATAGGTGGTATTTATTGCTTTCATTTGACGTGGTGAAAGACAACGCGCAGGGGTTGCCCATCCAGGGCCCGGTCAAGATGCGCCTGGTAGTTCTTCTCCAGATTGTAGAGCTTAACCCGCACAAACTTGGGAACGTCCCCCTCTGCAATACTTTCCTTCAGATCACGGGGAAGCTTACTGTGAAGCGCCCTCTGAAACTCAAACCCTGCCCGAAGGAGTGCGAACGCGGGCACGTATCCGTCAAGCGCTCCCGAAGGAAGTTCTTTGCCCAGATTATAGGTTCTCTCGTAAAACGGCACGTCTTTCTGCGCATCGGAACCGCGTGGAGTACCTGCATCTGCGCTTACGGGGAGTGACTCTCGGAACTCCTCAGAAGCCCTTGAAACGTGGCCCCACACCCCTTGCATCCTTGCTTTCTGTCTCGCGTACAGGTCACGACGAAGTATATCTAAGAGTGTGGCCTCCACCGCTTCTCGCTCGGACGGGCTCAGTGGTTTCAGTTCATGCGCCGTGATCTGCAACACCTGATCGAAGGAGGAACTCATCTGCCCCGGCAGTGCTTTTCCAGCCACGCGGTGATGCTCTTTCCTTATGGGCAACGGCGAGATTTTCGGAGTCTTCCCATAGATTTCAAATCGGATCCCATCCTTCTCCACGTGGGGTCTAAACAGGACATGATGGCCATGATGGCCACCGACGATCACGGAAAAAACAGGAGGGTGCGAAGACGTGGTGCCGGGCCGTTCAGGCTCCCCACGCAGGGCCCGAACGAGTACCTTCTTGCGGAGAACACCGGAGACTTCAGCGGTAGGCGATGGCCCAAATCGTCGCTCAGTAACGAGCGCGTCCTCAAGCATGCAAGAGACACGACCTCCAAATATAAAAGCATCTCCGCTCAAATGAGAACATGGTCAAGAAGGAAAAGATAGAGACTCCCCCGTCCATGCTGGGCATCATGGAGTTCAACGTGGATACGAGCAAGATGCGCCTCACGCCACAGGCTGTTCTGATAATAACGCTCCTCGTGGCCCTTGCAGTGCTCGTTCTCGACTACACGATGCCCCTGAGGTGATCCGACGGAGCCTCAAGTCATCATTCTTGCAGGGGGCAAGGGCACCCGTCTCTGGCCGCTAAGCAGAACGTACTATCCCAAACCGTTTATACGGATACACCAATTCAGTAACTCTCTCTTCCAGCAAACCGTAAACCGCGTTTTACTCTTTACAAAGCCCGAGAACGTGTGGATCGTCGTGAACGAGCAGCACGCACCCCTTGTACGACGCCAGCTATCGGAGATAAACAAGGAAATACCTGAAGACCACGTTCTAGCGGAGCCCATTCCCAGAGATACCCTGCCTGCAGTGCTTTACGCACTCCTGAACATCCCGGGGGACCCTCCTGTCGTAATGCTTCCCTCTGACCAGTACGTTAAAGAAAACGAAGTACTTGCAGAAGCTGTGAAGAAAGCTGTAGAAAACGTAGACGAGCACATCATCGCAATTGGCGTCAAACCCACCGAGCCGTACACGGGATACGGCTACATCAGTCCGGGGGAAAGGATAACGGATGGAATCTACCGAGTCAAGGAATTCAAGGAAAAACCAGACCCAGAAACGGCGAAGGAATACGTGCGAAGGGGATACCTATGGAATACGTTCATACACATCTTCAAAAAGTCCGTTATGCTCCACGAGATCCGCAAGAACGCGGAGGAACTGTACCTCACGTTCAAGAAGTACAACAACGACCCAAAACGAACGTACCCCCTCATTTCACCTGCGTCCCTCTCCAAGGACGTGCTGGAAAAGACAGATCGCAACGCCGTAGTCCCCCTTAAAATAACCTGGAGCGATATGGGATCCTTTGACCTGATCCACAAGCTTGCGGAGAAGGACGAGAACGGCAACGCGTATAACACTGAACTCGTAGCCATAAAGGCAAAGAAGAACTACATCCAGACGTACGGAAGGAAAACTGTGGCAATCATCGGCCTGGATGACATATTCGTCGTGGACACGCCCGATGCGCTCATCATAGGCAAAAACTCGGAGTCTCAAGAGGTCAAAACAGTCTTTAAGCTCTTGGAACAGAAAAAACACCCCGTCACGAACTACCACAGGATCGTACCGAGAGAATGGGGAGAAATAGAATCGCTGGAGAGTGAAAGCACGCATAGCGTGTCGCGCATCCACATACTACCCGGCAAGATGGCCCGCCTGAACATCCCCGCTGAAACTACGCTCTTTCTCGTGGAGGGGAATGCAAAGATCAAAGACAAAATCCTCTCCCCCGGTGAGCACTATGCGGTAATGGAGAGG
>JALTCQ010000059.1 GCA_027074515.1 Microcaldota archaeon
GGATATACGCGGCAGCTCCGCCCCGTTTCTTTGCCAGTTCTCGGAGTCGTTCGAGTTCTTCACGAGTGGGTCTGGCGGTTCTTGTCTTGACCTGGATGTATACCTTTGTTCCTGATGGTGTTCTTGCGTATACGTCTGCTGGGCCTCTACTGCCCTTGGATCTTCTGATGTTCTTCCACCCAAGTTCTTTCAGATGATTGACCACCTTCTTTTCGGCGATTCGTCCACGCCGATACATGTTTACCTTCTTCTTGGTAGCCATTTGACCACCCTTACTAATTTTGTGCTCGTGACTTTTATTGTCATACGTTGATAATCTGAACCTGAAACGTGTTGTATGGTGTGTTAATACGTAGGAGTTTTAACTAATGCTAGTAAGCTTTATATACACCTACTTCGTATTAGAACTGCGATGCCGGCAACACCTCAAGACGAGTTCTTGAAGAAGGTTCTTGAGCAGGTGGATAGCCAGCCGAGGACGATACGGGATATAGCGAAGCGTGCGGGCGTGAGCTGGCAGGCGGCGAAGAGAGCACTGGAAACGTTGTACAAATTGGGTGCGGTTAGATCAAAGAAGGTTGGGGAGAGGGTCATGTACTACAAAGTAGAGCGTCCCGACGATACGTGGTTCAGAATTCCAATAAGCGATGAACACAGAAAGATACTGGAGTACATCTATGCGAGGGCATCTGAGGAGTATAGAAGAATTACTGGAAGGGATTTGGGTAAAACGCAGGCGCAGAAGATAGCCGTCAGGGTCATTCAGAGGGCTGGTTTGGATATACCCACTCCGAGATACCTATATGGAAGGGTTACGCTCCTCACATTTGAGAATCAGCCGTCTGATGCATCTCTTGATTCACCGCTGGCGGAAATCCTTGAACCGCACATACGCGATGCGGTCCGTTGGGCTGTTGGAAAGGAAGGAAAACAGATTGCGAAGGCACAGTATGAGGAAGAGAACAACAAACTGCACAGAACGCTGATGGAAATAGAAAAGGTGCTAAACGGGATGGTCAAAGGAAAGGCACCTCGCACGGATCTGAACGATCTCCTCATGGATCTTCTTGCTTACGTGCCGGATGATGCTGCTGTTGTTGAGACAGTAAAGGAACTAATCTCTCACCGCTGGTTGCTGGAGCAGGACCTCGATGGTATTTTGAGATTTAGGGCTCTGTTTGATGCTGCTCGACATATTATTGCAAAGGAGCTCATGTATTTGGACCTTAGACAGGCTGGATTCAGCGATGAGGATCTGGAACTTCTCCGCGATGCAAAAGAGTTTTCTATCTTGGAGTTCAAGTATTTGCTGAACACAGTGGAGGAGTCGTCTATAAGCGAGCAAACGAGGAAAGCATTGGAGAAAATGAGAACTTCACTGGACGACCAGGGGACGCGAGAGTGGAAAGAAAAAGGGTCAGAGATTCTCAGGCAGCTCGGGTTTGATTAAATGTCTGTATTTCATGAAGTGTTTTAGATTTCTAGTAGCGATCACATTTGCCCCTGCTTTTAGAGCAAGGATCACATGTAGTGCATCATCGTAATTGTCTGGATCGAGCTCCATTGCCTTTACTTTGTCCTCTTCGCTTGTTGTAACTGGCGTTACCTTCTTGCTCACGAATCCGAGAAGCATTTTGAGCTGTTCTATGTTTATGCCATTCTTTTGAAGCTCTCTCACGGTCCAGTCAGAGATTGTGATGAAGTGCTTGCAAGTAATGACGTGATCCACAAGGACTGCGGCTCTATCCCCAAGGTTTTTGCCAAACATGTTCGTTCGGTTCAGGAGAAGATCAACGATCACGTTTGTATCCACGTAAACCAGCACAGCAATATGTCTGTCCACTGATTTTTATTTGCACACGCTTTGGCTATCTATCTCCGTACTTTTCCGTCCCACCTTTCGTAGAACCATCCTCTGTTCAATGTGTGTACGGGGATCAGGACGTCCGGATCGATCGTATTAATCATTCTCTCCAGTTCTTCAGCGGTTAGATGTCCGGACGCGTGGTAGTTGCCCACGAAGAAGGGTCTTGGCCGTCCGAGCATTCTATCGTACTTCATCTCAAATCCAACGATCTCAATGTTGTAATGCTCCAGCCAGTTGGACAGGCGGACGAAGTCGAACTCCTGCTCCTCCTCAAAGGCCTCAGAGGCAGAGTGTATGTACGTCCCGCCCTCTGGCTTTATGTCCGCCAGATCCTTGACGTTGTAGTAGTTCAGATAAATGACGTATTCCTCCAGGTGCTTACGTACTTCAAGTATCGTAACGCTCTGGTCGGCGAAGCGCTCCCGCAGGTTCTTCTGCCAGGTCTTGAGGTTGGAGGAGAACGGGAGGAGGATGCCAACGTTGTCTATTGGGCAATCGTAGCCGGCGCTCTTTGCGGCGAGGAGCTTGTAGA
>JALTCQ010000060.1 GCA_027074515.1 Microcaldota archaeon
CCTCTACGAGGTGAAGGATCACGCCGCTCTTCGTCTTTTGGACATCGATGACGGGCACTCCGTTGAGCTCTCCGTTGTCTGCGTCCTGTCCTCCACCCTCTGGGTAGAACGCTGTCTTATCCAGTATTATCCAATCTCCAACGGTTCCGAGCACCTTTGCCTCGAACTCGAATAGGTATGGATCGTCGTAGTATATGGGATACGTCTTGGGGTAGCCCTCAACGTCCGGGATGTTCTTCTCCTTCTTGCCTTTTTTCTTCTGCTTGCCCGCTTCTTCGATCATGGCGTATATGCCCGCGGGCGGCTCGATGCCCGTTATTTCCTTCACGTCCTCCGGCGTTACACCGTAGGACTGATAGAGAAGGATGAAATCGTCCACATCCAGCGCTCCCTTCTTCTTGACCAGCGTCACGACCCTGCTCTTTGCCTTGCGCTTGCTCTCGTGGTACTTTTTCTTTTCTTCCTCCATGACGTCTACTGCGAGATCCACTGCTTCCCTTAGCTCTGGGAACATGGGTGCGACGTCCTTTGCGTGGAGCTCGAAGACCTTTCCGAGGTCTATGCCCCAGCCGTAGCGCTCCATTGCCGAGAAAACTCTCCTTGCCAGGACGCGCAGGTTGTATCCCCCGCCCACGTTTGAGGGGAACGCGCCGTCATTTACTGCCAGAAGTAGCGTTTTCGTGTGGTCGCCTATGGCGTAGAGGTCTGCATACGGCCTGTACTGCTCGAAGAAGCCGGGGTAATTGAGTTTTTCCTCTATCTCGCGCATCAATGCGCCCATATCTTCAACTTCGTCGAAGTTCAGAGCTCCACTCATCTTGGCAAACTCGTTCAGCACTTCATCTGGTACGTCCGGTGTGTAGAATTCCCTCAAATACTCCATTACGGAGGGGAAAACGACGTCGTACGCCGTTCTTGTCCCGTTGGCAATCCAGGCGAACCTTGAGAGTCCTATCCCGTGGTCAATAACCCTTGTGTGCAGCTGTTCGTAACCGTTCTCCGTTTCCTTAAACTGCATGAAGACGACGTTGCCCAGCTCCAGCCCTCGGACGAAGTACTCGATGGATGGCCCGAAGTTGCCGCCGCCCGCCCAGACGTCCTCGTGGAAGACTATTTCCTCCTTGGGGATGCCCACTACCTCTGTCATGAAGCGGAAGATGAGCTCGATGGCCTCGTTCTTCCAGAGAACTTCCTTGTCTGGCTTGTTGAATGCGTGCTGTCCCACCATAACGAAGTTAGTGAAGTGGCGGCCAGATAGACCCACGTTCTCCACGTCCTTGAATCGCAAACAGGGCTGGGGAATGAGGAGTGGGTTTGCAGGCGGTTCTACCTCACCGGCAACCGCGTATGGCTGGAAAACGGCGATGGAGGCTATGGTGAAGTAGAGATCGTCCCTCCATCGTGCTACCACAGGATAACGATCGATAACCGTGTGACCGTTCTTCGCATAGAATTCTGCCATGGCTTTCCATGTTTCCGTATACGATCTTTTCTTGCCCGCAGGGTTGCCAATGAACTGGTAGCCGTTGTGCTCGGGCTCTCCACACACTTCCCTGTCCGGATCCAGTGTCCAGAAGGTCTGCCCGCACTTCTTGCACGTCTTTCGGATGAACCCCATTTCCTCAAAGAAGGGGAGCTTGTAGTGCCGCTCCCACTCCTCCTGGAACTTCTTCTTCAGCGCCTTCTTGTCAACCATGCATAGAATTTTGTCGGAACGGGTTTTTATCGCTTGGGTGTTTTCTTCCTGACCATACGTAGTTGTATTTGCATAGCGCGTGTTTTTTCTTCTAAACTGTCCTTGATTTTTGCCCTTTTTCTTCGTAGCTCTCTCCTTACGGCATCGTACTCTGTCAGCCGCCTTGCCATCTTTGCTGCCATCGCGGGGCCAAATCGCTTAACCGCAATCTTGAGTATTTGGTAGTATTTTGTAGCCGTATCCGCATCCCACACCCCATAATGTTGTTTCATGTATTCTCGTAGCTCTTCCTTTGAGATCTCTTTGCCGTAGTTCGCAGTGATTGCATACGCAAACGGTTCATCCACGACCTTCCTTGCAAGCCAAAATGTATTCCGCTCCATTACTGTCGGTTTCACTCGTTTCAACTCTTTATGGTACCTACCGTGGCCGAGAACTTCGTGCGCAATATCTGCAATTCCTGCCCACTTCGATATTTTCACCTCGCCCGTTTCTTGGTTATACGTTGCAATTGTTTCGTATTTTTCTTCCACCAATCTTCTTAGATCCTTCGCTGCCGTTCCGCCAGACCTCTCCATTATGGCCAGGTATTTTTCAACGTCGCGGGGGTCTGTGTTTACCTTGTCGGCGATTTTTCTTAGTGCCCATCTTTCCTTTGCGTTTAATGAATCCTTGTTTATGAGCTTCTCTGCTGCGTTTTGCATCCGTATGTTTTTCCATGTGCTTGAATATCCTTCTGTGTTCTCCAGCAGGGCCTCGCGCTCCTCTTGGGCTACTCTTTCCGCTGATAAGAATTCTTTCATTTTCTTTCGTGCAATCTGCTTTTTCTTGTGTTTTACGAAGTTCTCAACACCCATCACACTAAAACCCCTTTCTGCATATATATTCCTTGTGGATGGCAAGGAGGCGCTCTTCTTGGAATCACTTGAAAACGGAGTAGTCCGCTGCAACCTCTGCGAACGGCACTGTGTCATCCCTGAAGGCATGCGTGGTGTCTGCAACGTCAGGGAGAACCGGGGAGGAAAGCTATACACTCTCGTCTACGGCCGCCCAGTCACCCTCGCCGTGGATCCCATCGAAAAGAAGCCGTTATTCCATTATCTGCCCGGCACAGACATTCTCTCCCTGGCAACGGTGGGCTGCAACTTCAAGTGCCTCCACTGCCAGAACTGGGAGATCTCCCAGGCGAAGCCAGAGGATTTCGATCTACCCTACGTTCCGCCCGAGAAAGTAGTTGAAACAGCCCTTGCCAACGGAATTCCCTCCATTGCCTATACCTATGTGGAACCCACAATCTTCTACGAGTATGCAAAGGATATCGGCGTTCTTGCCAAGCAACACGGCCTGTCCAACGTCTTCGTCACCAACGGTTATTTCACCAAGGATGTCCTCCGCGACATGCGCCCCTGGCTGGATGCCATGAACATCGACCTCAAGGGCGACGCAAACTTCTACAAAAAAGTAACCGGCGGCACGGACGTGGAGATTGTGCGGCGCAACATAAAGCTTGCGAAGAAATACGGCTTTCACGTTGAGGTAACGGTTCTTGTCGTCCCCGGCTGGAATGATAAGGAGGATTGGTTCCGCTCCGAGGTCATTGATTTCATCAAGGACATCGACGACTCCATTCCTCTTCATATTTCCCGCTTCTTCCCCCACTACAAGATGCGTGACGTCCCACCTACCCCTATCGAAACCCTGACTCGCTTCTACGACATCGCCCGGGAAGAGCTGAAGTACGTCTACGTGGGCAACGTGGGAGACCCGAAGTACGAGACAACGTACTGTCCGAACTGCGGTGCCCCTGTAATCATCAGACACGGCTACTACACGGAGGATCTGACTGAAAACGGCCGCTGTCCCCACTGTGGGTACAAGATAGAGGGTGTCTGGGAACCACCCGGAATTAAATCCCTTCCCACCATATTATCTGCAGGTGAAACCAATGACGAGTCTGGCCGAACTGAGGAAAAAGGTGATGGAGAAGACCAAGAAGAGGGTGGAGGAGGCGTACACTGAGAAAGATCGCTACATCATCCAGGCGATTGAAGCCCTGGACGACCTGGACGCTGCGTACAACCTACTCGTTGAGCGTTTGCGCGAGTGGTATGGGCTGCATTTTCCTGAGACGAACCAGCTGATCAAGGACCATGACAAACTGGTGGCCCTCGTCTCGGAGGTCGGCGCACGCGGAAAGATGTCTGAGGACGTCCTTGAGCCTATCCTTGGTGAGAAACTGGCAAAGCGCGTTGCAGAGATCGCCTCCCAGTCTATGGGCACGGATCTTGAGGGTGACGACCTTAAAATGATCCAGGACTATGCCTCTCGCATCAAGGAGCTCCGTGAGATGCGCGAGCGCCTTGCTGATTACATACGCGAGCAGATGAAATTAATAGCGCCCAACGTATCCGCCGTTGCTGGCCCGCTCCTCGGTGCACGTCTCATTTCCAAGGCGGGCGGGCTCAGGAAGTTGGCAATGTTCCCAGCATCGACAATACAGGTTCTTGGTGCGGAGAAGGCCCTGTTCAAGCACCTTGCAAAGGGCACGCCGCCCCCGAAGCATGGAATACTCTTCCAGCATCCTCTTGTCCGTTCTGCAAAGCGCTGGCAGAGGGGAAAGGTAGCCCGGGCTATTGCGGCTAAGCTGGCCATTGCTGCCCGTGAGGACTACTTCGGAGGCAAGGACATTTCTGAGCAGCTCGTGAAGGAGATCGAGGAGCGCGTGGAGGAGATAAAGGAGAAGTATCCGAACCCACCCAAGCGCAAGCCCAGCAAACCAGCGAAGAAGGGCGGCAAGAAGTTCAAGAAATTCAAGGGCAAGAAGGGTAAGAAGGGCAAGCGATAAAGAACCCTCTTTCCTATTTCTTTCATGGCAAAGTTGAAGGAACTCTTTCCTGGCGTCTGGGAGTATGAGGGCAAGATTCTCACGCGCAATAAGGTTCCCGGCAGGAAAGTCTATGGTGAGCAACTGATCAAGATCAACGGCGTTGAATACCGCGTCTGGAATCCATATCGTTCTAAACTTGCCGCAGCCATAAAGAATGGGCTGAAAACCTGGGCTTTCACGCCCGGAGTAAACGTTCTGTATCTTGGCATCGCGGAGGGGACCACGGCTTCACACATTTCCGACATTCTGGGGGACGAGTCAGCCATCATCGGCGTTGACGTGGCCCCTCGCGTTATGCCCAAGATCCTTGCAGTTGCAGAGGAGCGGGGGAACATTCTTCCAATCCTTGCAGACGCCTCCAAGCCCGAGGAGTATCCTGAGGAGGTGAAGCAGTTTATCGACGAGATCGGCGGTGTGGACATCGTTTACCAGGACGTTGCGGCACCGAACCAAGCAGAGATCCTCTGGAGAAACGTTGAGCGGTTCCTCAAGAGGGGTGGCTACGCATACATTGCCATCAAGTCCCGCTCCGTTGACGTAACGCGCGAACCGGAGGAAATCTTTGCTCAGTTCCGTGATTTCTTCCGTTCCAAGGGCCTGAAGGTTGTGGAAGAAGTAAACATTGAACCCTATGAGAAGGACCACGAGATGATGGTGCTGAAGTATTAGTAGCCGACGTGTGCCCTTAGTGCCTCGTCGATCCCCCTTTCTCTCAAAATCGTTCTATACTGTCTGTACTTTTCCCTGAAGCGCTGCCCATCCCACTTCCCGTGCTCTTTTCTGTACTCTCTATTCACCCACTTGAAGAAGTCTTCGTCGGGTTCTTTGCCTAAATAGTGGTGTGAGACGGCAAAGGCAAATGCTTCGTCGTCTTCTGGGCGTATGATTGCCGATATCGTTCGTGCAGCTCTCGCAGGAACGCGGTGCTCCTTCACGAGGTACGCAGCAACGACGGCGTGTGCTATTTCGTGCAGAACTGATTCATCCGACGCGCTCACATACATTCTCTTGAAGGCCGGGCTTAGCTTGCCCTCCCCGTGCATTAGCTCCATTCTCGCTGCCAATGTTTTCAGTGTTTTGTGCCTCTCCGCTCGTTTCGCCGCTTTGTTTGCTGTTGCTTTCAAGTCTTCCCTTCTCAGTCTGCGTAGCTCTTGGATCTCCGCGTCTGTTAGCATATACTTTCTTTTCACTCGTTCTATCTCTGTTTCGGGCGCGCCAAGGATTTCACCCATTGCTTTTACCAGCGTTTCTCTTTTCAACATCGGTTCCACGGCATACATCTTTAGCAGTTCCTTTTTGTACTTCTTCAGCTCTGGGTACTTCTCAAGCGTCTGTAGCACATTGTCCATCACGATTTCTCTGGCAACTACCCTGTGTGGCGACTCGAATAACATGCTCACACCTGGAAGAAATACTGGTTCAGCTCCTTCAGCTTTGCTAGCTCGATCTGCTCTGGCCTCTCAACGTTAAGGGCAACAAACATCGCCTCGCTCCAAACACCTCCGAACTCCCGGGGCGGTAAGAAGACGATGGCAGCTCTTTGCCCCTCTTTCACGTCTGCTATATTTGTTATTACCGTGTATTCAGTTCCGTTATTATCTCTGACCTTTGTAATTCTTAGATTGGACAAATTGGGGTGCTTTGAGACGGAAACGATCTCAACGAACTTGTATCTGAATACTTGGAAGGGTTCCTTTACGTTTATCTTTAGCTTGCGCGGAAAATCCTCGAGCTCGGAGATCGTGTAGTTTAACCATTGCTTCGCTTCCTCTGAGCTAGTTGGGATGGTCTGTAATTCTCGTAACCGTTCCAAAATCCAGTTCGTATATTCTAGAACGCCTTGTTCGTCCGCATAGGAGTACTTTAGCTCCTTTATCTTACTTTCAATCTGGTCGCAGACATTGTTCTTGTCCTTTATCGTTCCACTCTTGCAGTACTTTGCGATTCTGTTGAACAGCCGTTCGAGCCACTGTATGCGCAGGTCGTTGAGTGTGTCCATGGTTTTAATTCTGCGCAGATCTTCTTATACCATGTGGGTCTACCTGTTGGCCGGTGGTCTCTTGGGTTTTGCACTGGCGTATCTATTCTTTGAACTTCGCTTTCGTCTCAGGCTTCGCTCTCTCTCCCGCTCCTTTGACGTGAAGAAGGGGAAGATCGTTGAGCAGCTTGCCCCGTACCTTCAGTCGTTCCCTTACGATCCGCATGACGCTCGTTTCATTGGAAACCCAGTAGACTTTGTGGTGTTTGATGGATTGAACGCTGGGCGTGACGTGAGCATCGTTTTTGTGGAAGTCAAGTCCGGAAAGGCATCGCTGAACGAGAATGAGCGTAGGATCCGCGAAGCAATAGAGAAGAAGAGGATAAAGTTTGAGATCTTCCGTTCTCAGTAGCTCTTGGCGATGTAGACCACGTGGCTCGCTTCTTTCCCGCAAACGAGGCACTTCTCGCCTTCTGCGCTCTCCACTTCAAGGAACTTTGTCCCACGGATCTCTGCGCCGCCGGTGAGCTCCTTGACCTTTTCTTCGCACTTGGGGTCGCCGCACCAGAACGACCGCACGATCTTCTTCTCGTCCAAGGCTTTCTTCGCCTCGTCGATCGTTCTGACCGTTACTATGCTCTCTTCCAGCTTCTTCTTAGCCGTCTCGTAGAGGTTCTTCTGTATCGCTTCCAGCAGCTCTCCAATGCGCTCCACGATCTTTCCTTCCTCCACGAACTCCTTTTCGCCCGTGTCCCTTCGTGCGATCGTGACTCCGCCCTTTTCCATATCCCGTGGTCCTACTTCCACGCGTAACGGCACGCCCTTGAGCTCCCAGTGGTTGAACTTCCATCCCGCTGTGTAGTCGTCCCTGTCGTCCACCTCCACGCGGAACCCTGCTCCTTTCAGCGCGTCTCCGATTTCATTGGCCTTTTTGATTACCTCTTGCTCCTTGCCCTTGAATATGATGGGAATCACGACAACTTGAATCGGAGCGACCTTTGGTGGAAGCACTGCGCCTTTGTCGTCGCCGTGCACCGCCAAGACTGCTCCAATGAAGCGCGTGGAGAAGCCCCAGCTCGTCTGCCAGGCATACTTCTCTTCCCCATCCTGGTCCAAGAACTTGATGTCGAACGCTTTCGCAAAGTTCTGGCCGAGATTATGGACCGTCTCTACTTGTATGACTCGTCCAGCTTCCGCCGCAAATGCCTCCAGGGCCACGGTGTAGAATGCGCCCGCGAACTTATCGCTCTCCGTTCTCCTGAGCACGATCACGGGGAGTGCGAGCAGCTCTTCTGCCACCTTTTTGTACACCTCGATCATGTCTAGGACTTCTTGGTTCGCCT
>JALTCQ010000061.1 GCA_027074515.1 Microcaldota archaeon
CAAGGAAGATCTTGCAGAGCTAGCCCCTGAGCTTTCGTTACTACGGTACACGTATGAGCAAAGGAGGATCGCATATGATCGTGCCCGTGCGGCATACATTGCAAACAGGGCTGCCGAGCGCATATATCGCCTTGGTCTCTTCGAAGATCTGTTGGAGTACCTCCCATACGGTGGTGAATATATTGCAGCTATAGAGCGATATGGGGGAACTGCACTGCTTGTGTACAGAAAGCTTCTCGAGGAGCTTGGCGTGCGCGATCCGCAAATAGCTATTGATCGGGAGGGTGAATTGGAGGACGTTGCACCGGAGTCTGGCCTGTTTGGAGACCGCGTTTCCACGGAGGTTCTTGTCTCAACGATTCTCCGCGCAGCCCTTTCAGAGGAAATGCCAAGGATCGTTTCCGAGGAACGCAAGGTGATAAGGAACTACGAGCGCATGCTTGAATACGAGCGGATCGTGCGCAAGTATAACGCTATGAAGGTAAAGGAAAACCCCCATCTCTTGTGGAGCCTTCTACAGGAGCTTGAAGAGAAGGGATTCTTGAAAGGGTCCGACGTGGATCCGGAAGTCATAGAAGCTCTTCGCAAGAGGCGTGAGATTCGATTCCACCGCATTTATGATGCAGCGATGGCTCGCCTGCGATCCTTCCTTCGCGATTACTACCTCTTGGTGCCCGAGCGAGTTAGAAAGAATGCCCCCCTGTTCCCAGGACTTCCCCCATCTCCCGAGCGTCTTGAGCGTGTTTTGCCGAAGGATGATCTCGAGATGGTTCGAGAAAAAGTTTTCCTCGAATCTTCCCTGCGCATGCCCTCTAAGTACGTCGGCGTTGCAGTTTTGCACCTGACCAAAGGTGTTCCCACGGCTGAACTTGTCGAAAAATACCATTTGGACGCCTCAAAGCTGGAATCTGCGATTTCATCGGTTCGAGCAGCCAGGGAGAACGATCGTGTCAGGCGTTTCCTCGATATGGTGAGGAAAAATGGCCGAAATTAGGGCGGTGGACGATGCAGGCACCGTTGTCTATGTCCCCCGCCGCCTGTCAGCAAGCCTTGCAGCGGATCTCCTCAAGCGGTTCCCTCGTCTTTCCAAGATCCTCTTACCGTCTAGCGTGTTTCGTGCAGTATCCCCCTCGGTTCTAGAGGGTCTTCGATCTGTCGGCGTGGAGGTTGTTCCCACGAACCGTGCCCGCGGTCGCCCACCCAAGTATTCCGAAGACGTTATTAACACCATTTGCCTAAGATATACTCATGGGGACTCTGTGGCGAAAATCTCTGCTGATCTTGGCGTTCCTGAGCGCAGCGTTTATTACATCCTCTCTCGCAGGGGCCTCATTCGGCGACGGTAGGGTTTTTGTTTGTGCGCAGCCTGCAGAGGACGTTTATACATACTATTACCTGCAGTCTGGGGATTCAGTCATCCCATTGGACGTTCAGAAGGCTGATTTTCGTTGTGGTTATGTTCCACAATCTTTTTCTGGACAAAAACTCGCAGTAGTGGTTGATTCTTACGGCCTTCCCAAGAAGATCTCTTTCCCTGCGCGTTTGCACGTTTTGGATTTGAACGGGGCTGGAGCCGCCGTGTTGATGTATTACGAGCCGGAACACAACGTTCTTCACATCTCTGCCACGAGTTTTGGCGTGGGTTATCTCAGGCTCGACGTGAACGTTCCAAAATCCGTGGCTCCCTTCGATCGCATCCTTGGGCCAGCAGTCATCTACAACACCGATCCCTTGCTGCACCTGTACCTGCGCGCCGAGAGGGGTGCTGTTGACGTCTCGGGGGTTAGAATTACCGGTGTTTCTAATGCCCACGCTCTCGATTTGGTGCGTACTTCTCTAGATTTTGCTTCCTGCAATCTGCGCGTTTCTGATTTTCGTATTTCGTCCTCCGGTGGTCAGATCTTGGCCAGTTTCAGGATTCTTGACGGCAATGCACCTGTCTACCTGAAGGACGTTTCTGTCCTTGTTAACGAGTCGCTGATTCGACCACAGTTTTCCACGGACTCTATGCAGTACAGTTTTACACTGTCGGGAGCGTCGTTTCCCCTCGTTCTGCACATCTCCGCACCTGTCCACGGCTGTGGCACCCTTAACTTCGAGAAGAGGATCGACAGCGTAGGTGGTTCCACATCGTACGGTGCCATTGTTCTTCTGCTTGCAGTCATCGTGTTTGGTGTGGCCTTTTATCTTGCTCGTCGCTGAGTTCCACGCCCATTTCCTTTAATTCTGCCTTTATCTCGTTGTATTCTGCAATGTACTTCTGCAAGAGCTGTTTGTACACATCTTCCGTTATCTTTTGGGTCATTAGTTGCAGCCGGAGGTCGTGAAGAGCTTCTTTTATGGCCTTTGCCCTGCGCTTGAGCTTTCTAGCTTTCATCCTGG
>JALTCQ010000062.1 GCA_027074515.1 Microcaldota archaeon
ACGAGAGGGCGACGGAAGGGCCCATAATTGGAATACTGGCCATTCTTGCGGCTGCCAGCTATCGTTTCAACGCAATCACCGCCACGATCGTTATAATTGCAGTCATAGGCGGCCTCGCACTTATGGCGAGGAGTGACCTGCTCCTGAAGATGGTGGAAAGACTGTCCAAGGAGGAGATAGACGAGAAGACGAAGAAAGAGCTTGCGAAAAAGCTGAAGTTTGGGAAAACCGCCGCCATCGTAACCGCACTCTCCGCAACAGTATGGGTCGTGGAAGTGGTGAGAATCTGGCTAGAGTTAAAGGCGGTACGGGCCACAGCGCACATAGCCACGGCGTTAACAGTGGCGGTAGCAAACGTGCTCCTCGGAGTCATGGGGATAACGCCCGGAGGCGTGGGCATCGTGGAGGGAGGACTCCTGGGAACCCTAGTAGGGCTTGGCTACAGTGTTGGTGACGCCGCAAAGTTCGTAGCAATCGAGCGAGGCATCGCACTGATCCTTTCCAGCGTGGTGGGCTTCGCAGTAATGAGCGTGTACGGGGGAAGAGAAGTATGGAAACACTTAAGATCGCGATGGCAACGGACTGGTTCCTCCCAAGAGTAGGGGGCGTGGAATACCACGTAGCAACGATCTCCGAGCTTCTAACAGAGAGAGGACACGAGGTTCACGTGATCACGAATGCCCTCTTCGGACAGGGGGAATACCCTTACACGGTTCACCGCATCGCCAAGGGCATCAACCTCCGCTTCTGGAACGTCCGCGTGGGCTACAGCACGGCAAAGGAGATCGCGGACATAATAAAGCGGGAGCGCTTTGACATCGTCCACGGCCACAACTACTTCTCGCCCATATCTGCGACGACGATGAACATCGCTTCGGGGATCTATGGCATCCCGAGCATCTTAACCATTCATTCGGTGGCAGATGGCCCCGTCCGAGGCATCGAGAAGTTCTTCGCCAAGCAAGCAACGAGGAGCGTATCGTCATTCATCGCAATAAGCAGTATCACGGAAGACTACCTAAAACACCTGCTTGGGAAAGCACTAAACGGCAGAAGGGTCTGGAGAATACCAAACGGAGTGGATACGGAAAAATGGGCCCCGCCGAAGAACAAGGAAGAAGCAAAGGCAAGGATTGGCGTGGAGGGGCCCATCATCCTCACCGCATCGCGCCTGTCCATACGAAAGAGGGTAAACGCGGTGCCAAAAATCGCAAAAAAGGTCGTGAAAGAACATCCGGAAGCGAAGTTTGTCATTGTGGGGGACGGCGTGGAGAGAAAGGCCATTGAAACGAGCATTCGACAGAAAAAGCTTGAAAAGAACGTAATAATGGTGGGGGCAAAGCCAAGGGACGAAGTAATCGCATACATGCAAGCAGCTGACATCTATTTGGATCCCACGAAGATAGAAGCGCTGGGGATGGCAGTCATTGAGGCACAGGCCTGTGGGGTACCGGGGCTGGGCTATGCAAAGTCGGGGGTGCGTGATATCATAGAAAATGGATACAATGGCTTTCTCTACAGAAAGGATAAGGAGGCTGCGGAGCAGATCATATACTTGCTGGATAACCCTGCCGAGCTGAAGAGAATGGGGAAAAATGCGAGAAAGGTGGCGGTGGAACGGTACGAATGGAGAAGGATAATCAAGGATCTGGAGCGGGCGTACAGGACGACGATTGATGAATACGTGTACAAGCCGTACAAGATATATGAGGTGTGGAAGCGATGGAAAGACAGAAAGAAATCATACTGAGCTTCGACGTGGAGCAAGACGCCCCACCATACTCTCACACGTTTAATGGGATCAGAAAGGGACTGCCAAAAATCCTTGAGGTGTTGCAGGAAAAGAATGTGATAGCCACGTTCTTCACCACGGGCGAAGTGGCGGAAAAGTTCGCGGACGCCGTGGAAGAAATAGTCAGAGGGGGCCATGAGCTGGGCAGCCACGGCTACGACCACAAACGATTTGATAAGCTGGGTAAAATGGAAGCAAAGGAGAACATAGAAAGATCGCTAGACGTACTGCGTGCATTCTACGACGTGGTGAGCTTCCGCGCGCCGAACCTGAAGTTCCCCCTGGATTACTATTCGATCCTAGAAGAAAACGGAATAAAATACGACTCTTCGCAGGCCGTGTACAAGGGCTGGAAGAGAGGAGTGACAAGGGTTGGAAAGGTGCTGGTGATCCCCGCCACCGCGACGAGCATATTCTTCCGCTTGCCAAAGGGGATCCTGGAAAGGATCGTGGAAAGGAGCACAAGACCTGTGGTCCTATTCTCACATCCCTGGGAGTACTCCGGCGTGCGCGTATGGCGTCCGGACCTCTGGTGGAACGCTGGAGAATACGCGGTGAGAAGA
>JALTCQ010000063.1 GCA_027074515.1 Microcaldota archaeon
TTTTTCCAGTGCCAGGGGGGCCATACAACAATACACCCTTGGGCGGTTCTATTCCCAAGCGGTGGAAGAGCTCAGGATGCTTCAAGGGGATCTCGATCATCTCTCGGATCTTTTGAACTTGCTCTCTCAAACCTCCAATATCATCGTACGTGATGTTGGGCACGTTACTCGTCTTTACGGGCTTGTCAAGAATAACAATTTCTGTTTGAGGTGAAACACGAACGATTCCAGATGGTTTCGTGGATACCACAACGTAAACACTCTTTCGGAAGAACGGTACGATTACCTTATCGCCCTTGACAAAGGGGCGCCCCATGAAGTGCTTGAGCAGGTAGTTCTCGTAACCGCGGATTATTATCTCATTCTCTGACGCTGGAGCAAGCGTGATCTTCTCTGCGTTCTTCCAGTTGGCCTTGCGAACGATTACTTTATCTCCAATACCAACACCGGCGTTGCTACGGATTATGGAATCCATGTGGATGATGCCCTTTCCCTCGTCCTCCACGCGGGACGGCCATACAATCGCTGCAGTGATCTTCTTCCCCTCAATCTCCACGATGTCCCCAGAAGAAAGCCCTAGCTCCTGCTTCGTCTGCATATCGATTGCAACAATCCCCCTGCCCACGTGGGAGGGAAGTGCCTCGTGAACGCGGAGAATGACCTCCTTTCTGTCCTTGGCGGCACCAGCGGTAGCCTCAGCCATGTGTGAATACAGGCAACAAGTGGATAAAAAACCCCCTTATAAACGATTCCGCTGTAATTTTACACATGGGTTGGTTTTTGAGAAAAGAGGCGCAGGCAGTCGTGTTCACGAGAGATGGAGGAAAAATACTGTTCCTGCTGGTCCACAAGCGCAACGGCTGGAGGATCCCCAGAGGCGGAGTAGAAGAAGGCGAAAGCTTCGAGGACACAATAAAAAGAGAGCTCTGGGAAGAGGTCAGCATTATGCCCGGCCGCGTCCACGTGCTGGAGAAGTTCAACGAATACATGTACGAAGACACGAAGGCCGAGATCCTCCACAATCCCAACGCGTTCCTGGTCTTCGTACCAGGGAAACCGGAAGTCACCCCAGACAACGAAGAGATCAACGGAGCGAAGTGGGTGGACTACAGGACGGCAATAAGAATGCTACGCTTCAAAGAGGAGAAAAACACAGTGCGCCAGGCGATGGGACTAATCAAGAGGATTCCTCCAGAATCCTTGAGCCGCCTGGAGGCAGAATCGAGTTCAGATCATCAATGAATTCCTTCCCCTTTCCAAAGATTTTCAGAATCTGACGCGCCACGTCGCTGCGAGGAGTCTGGCCAGGGACGAGAATCACGTACTGTCCATCTGGCGGGAAGAACGAGACGAAGAAGCGGTTTTTCTCAGGATCAAAGCCCACGTACGCCCTCAGCGGCAAATTGCGAATCCACTCGCGCTTGCCATATATCATAACACCGCCCTTTGGTCTATACTCTCCGGAGGGGGGAGCGAGAGATACTTGCTCTGGCTTGGCGTAGAACACGTCCGCGGCAGCCAGCCCATTCTTCCACGCCTTGGAATAAACTGCACTGAGGGCCGCAGCCGCGCGTATATCGTCCTCAGTCCCATCCTGCCCATTCTTCAGAACCACGGAGGGAGCTCCAGATATGTCTGCGTGAAAGTATAGGTCCCTCTGTTCCAAATAGTTGCGGACTATGGCCTCGTTGCTCCTAGCGTCCCTCCCACCAATGGCCAAAAGACCGGAGGGCGTAAAGGTCCAGTGGAACTTCTCGTACCAGTCTCGCTTGCGCTTCTTCACGAGAACCGGCTCTGCACGGTGAGGAATTTCCTTCTTCTGTGGTGGATTTGCTATGAGCTCGTCAAGCTTCGCTATTTTTCGCTTCAACTTCTTGGCACGCTCGTGGTACTCTCCAAGGTTCTCCCAGAGGGATTTGGAGAGATCAAGCCGCAGCTCCACGGGAATCCCCCAGTTGCTCGCTGATTTCCGCTTTGTGCTGTTTTAGTTCATTCAACACCTGCTTCAGCCGCTCCGCAGAGACTGAGAATACATCATCACGCTCCTTTTCACCCCGAGCAATGGCGTCAAGTGCTTGTTCAAGCTCTGCGGTCATGTTGGGCGTGGCAAGTTCCGGAGCGTAACGCTCGAGGACCTCCACGATCTTCAAGCCAAGCTCCGTGGGCTTTATCGCCTTGCGGCCAGAGATGTACTTGCGGGCAAAGAGCTTAGCAAGGATCTCCGCGCGGGTGCTCTTCGTGCCAAGACCTAACGCCTCCATGCGCTTGACCAGCTCACCCTCTGAGTAGCGGGATGGGGGTTTCGTCTGAGATTTGG